>CAYGTA010000011.1:0-23056 GCA_964352605.1 uncultured bacterium
CTTTCTTTTGGAGGCTACATGAAAGCCTCACTAAAGAAATCCTAAGACTATGAATAATATAGTTATTTTTATTGTGGGAAGCATCGTAACCATTTTGGTTGGGCTTTTTGTATGGCTAAGTGCTAAAACTATGAAAACTCATCTTGAAGACGAAAATACAGCCAAAAGCCAGATCTAAGTAAGAAATAAATTTAAAATTAAATCACCACTTACGCATAGTTGTGAATAGCACAGATCTAAAAAACCCTGCTCAATGACGAGCAGGGTTTCTACTTTTTAATGAGTCTTGATTAGTTAGGTGTTCATTTTTTTATCTTGCAAATTCATAAGCTTATGAATTTGCTCAACACTTTGCTCTAAACTGCCTGTGAGTAAAACCGTTCCTGATGGTGTTTTGAAGTTTTCTTTATTTACAGCGCCTCCGCCCAAAGCTACAAGCGGTGCTAAGTTGCCTAATAGGGTAGCTTCTTTTAGAACTGCTTTAAGGGCAGGCTCTGTTGTAACTGAAATGAGTACAGCGCTAGGCTTTAAACGTTGGCAAAGCATAGATAAATCTTTGATGGGTGTATTCGCACCAATATAAACAACATGATAGGCAGCTTGGCGAAGCATCACCGCAAGCATCAATGCACCCAGTTCATGTTGTTCATGGGGTGCACAGGTAACAAAAATAGTTTTATTACCTGCATGCTCAGGCTGACTGTTTAATAAAGAACTTAATCTCGCTTGCACATACTTACTTGCAAAATGCTCAGTTGCAATATCAATTTTACCAGCATGCCAAAGCTCACCCAAAGTAAGTACACTCTTCAGCATTACCTCTAAGAACACATCTGTTCCCCTGTGTAATGCAAGAGCTTCACTTAAGATCCTATTAGCTTTAGCCTCATCTAAATCTAAAAACGCCTGCGTTAAGGACTCCGTGAATGCTTCCAAAGAGTTTGGCTGACTGCTTGATGTTGGTTTAGCTAATTGATGCTGTACAAGCTTAGCGGCTTTTGAAGATGGCATACCATCTTGGATGTAATCGCGCATGGCGATAATTTGTTGAATATCTAGGTAACTAAAAATTCGATAGCCATTTTCGGATCGTTCAGGCTGAGGAAAGCCATAACGACGCTCCCATTGCCGTAACGTAGCAGAAGGCACATGAGTCTGCGCCTCTATTTCTTGGATTGTAAACGTACGATCTTTCATGAACCTAGCATAGCACAATTGTACAGGCTTTGTCTAAGCTTTACTCATTCTAGCCAATAGATGAAAAACATCACTAAACCCCTTTAGATAAGGGATTAATGGTATTTCTAGAGTTGGAGCTTAAAGTAAATGTATTGCGCATCACGCTTAATCTGAAGATAGGCAGCTATATTTGTATAAAGTTTGTACAAGGTTGATTCACTCTTTCAATGAATCACAGAAAGCTAAGGAGACCTACAATGCTAGAAACCCCAGCTCAAGACAGTTTTACAGCACCAAGCCTCAATTTAAGATTAAAACGCAAGCAAAGTCTATTTCACCCAGGTGATCAATCACAATCCATCTTCCGTGTCAATGAGGGGCTAATACGCATAACCAAAATGACTCCTGAAGGTCGCACCCTAACGGTAAGGCATGTAGAGCCCGGAGATTTCTTTGGGGAAGAAGCTCTAAGTGGCGACAGTAGAACAGATCTAGCAGAAGCTCTAACCAGTGCCAAAATTGAAGCCATTGACCCTAAGCTTATTAATGGTAGTGACTTAATGATGATCACCCAATCACTATCTGGGCAGATGAAGCGATTAATGGACTACGAATACCACCTACAAATAGGTGATTTACGAGAGCGTGTTGCCCGCTATTTACTACAACTAGCAGACACACCCCTAGCCGTTATAAATGAACTAGATCAAGTTATGATTTCAGCAACCCACGAATTTTTAGCTGAAGGCACAGCCAGCACCAGAGAAAGTGTTTCAAAAATAGTGTCCGACCTGCGCTACGAAGGCCTTATTGAATCAGGCTATCGCAGTATCATTCTTCTAAACAAAGAAGAACTTGAAATGATTGCAGAAGGTTTTTAAATCTACATACATTGATAATACTGCTATTTTACAGTGGACCAAACTAACCGCAAACACTGTCAAAATTGTATTTAAGAAAAACAGCCAATACTAAAGAAAAGGAGGTCATTATGACCACAAAGCTAAACAAAACAATCGAAATCTGGCGTCAAGATAACGACAGTCAAGACCTCTGGCACAACGACAACGGCCTCATCGTAAACACCGCTGCCCTAAACGAGAGAGAAGCTTACCTAGAAATAATGCGCATACCCAACGCTACTGTTATACAAACGAAACCAGTTCAGATATCTGTTAGCTCAAGGAATAGATCCATATGAGTGCAGACCAATGAACCTTATTTGATGACTAATTATCTACTGAAGAAGAGTGACTAAGCTAAATATCTCTCTAAAAAAACAGCTACCCCATCTTCATCATTACTAAGGGTTAACTCATTAGCAGCAGATCGAGCGTCATCACTGGCATTGCTAACGGCAACACCTAAACCCGCCCAGCTCAGCATTTCAAGGTCATTGTGGGCGTTACCAAAAGCGAGGCTATCTGAAGCGCTAATGCCTAGCTCTTGACAAAGTTTTTCTAAAGCAAACAGCTTATGAACACCTTTGGCTGATACCTCAAGATAATGCTCACCACTCCAAGTACAATGAACCTCAAAGTTTTTTAGCTCTTCACTCAGTAAAGCTGAATTTAACTCAGGATGCCTAAGCAAAAAACTACTTACATGATTATCAATAAACGTGTCTAAGGGACCAACGCCATGCGGAGCACCCTCTAAAGTTGATAAATCAGTGGGATGCTTTTCATAATGATGCCGATGAAAAGCCTGATTACAAAACCAACCATAACTAGCCTCAAACAAACCCATAAATTCAGGATGCAAATCAGCTAAGTGCTGTGTTACAAGCAGGGCTTCAGCAGCGTTCAGGTCAAACTGCTCTTTCACTCGCTGATTAGCTACATCATAAATAACAGCGCCATTAAAATTAACGCTATAACGCGCGCCAAGCGCTTGAGCATAAGCAAGAGCCATACGAGGAGGACGACCAGTACAAACCACAATTTCACTACCCTGACGTTGATACTCACGCAAAATCTTCAACGCTCGAGTTGAAATGCGTTTCTCGGAATTTAAAAGCGTGCCATCTAAATCAAGAGCAATAAGCTTAGGAATCACCTTATTAGCAAACCATAAATAAACAACAAATACCGCAATATGGCATTTTCATAATTAATCTACAAAGAAGTAAATCGTAGAAACTTAAATCGGATGTTAATACTAAACTGATTTAATCGTGTCATAAGACTGAGTGAGTCAGAACGTAGTCCCCAAAGCTGTCTCGACTACGTCGGCAAGGTCGGAATTATAAAGCAGTGCGAAATTTATAATTCAGCTTAGTATAATAGAACGCCTTAGGTGATTTTAAAAAAGCATTAAGCAAAGCGCTTAGATGCATAGCAAAATAGCTAACCTTAAAGCTCGAGTTTGAACTCGAGCTTTAAGGTTGTTTTGGTTTTGTTTAGTCTGTTGAGCCGGCAGCTAAGTTGGGTTTTAGGGGCTTGAGTTTTTCTTCGGTTATGACAGGTTTTTCTTGTAGATTTTTGTCTTTCTCGAAGTTTTGTCTTTCAAATCTGTAGAAGGCTGCTGGAATGACAAATAGGGTTAGTAGGGCACTTGCTGTGACCCCTCCAAAAATAACGAGACCTAAAGGACGCCTAAATTCGCTACCTTCGCCTACGCCTAAGAGTAGAGGAACACTAATGGCGACTAGGGTTGAGGTGGTCATGAGGATGGGGCGAAGACGTAACTTGCCGGCCCTGACCAGCATTTCTTTGAGGCTTTCGTTTTCATTTTGCTGCTCTTTATTAATAACGACATCTAAGAGCAAAATGGCGTTTTTGGTGACCAGCCCCGTTAAGATGACAATACCTAAAATACTGTTTACATCTAGAGCGGTACCTGTAAGGAAGAAGAGCCAGAGTGCGCCTACGAGTGCGAGTGGCACAGTTAGTAGCAAGTAAATAGGGAAGATGAAGCTATTAAACTGACTGGCTATAACAAGGTAATTTAGAACTAAAGCTAGACCGAATGCTATGGGTGTGTAAACAATGAGGTCACCTGTTAAGTCAAGACCTGTACCTTGGCCTTCGGTTACACGGTCATCTATAACACCAGCATCTTCTAAGACGGTTCTGAGTTCAGTGCGTATTTGTGAAATGGCGGGTGCGTCAGGAAGCACGTCTGCTCTTATTTCAGTTGTGTAAGTCTGGTCAGTTCGCGTAATGCTTGTTGGCGCTTCGACTATGATAAAGCGTCCTAGTTCGCCTAAAGGAATGCTGCTACCTAAAAAAGGTGAAGAGATGGGTAAGCTAAGGAGTGCTTGTTCGTCTCTTACAGCTGAACGATTTATTTTGACTTGAACAGGGTACTCGTTGCCTTCATCACGTAATTTGGTTGCTTCTATACCCACGTTATAGGCACGTAAAGTTGTAAAGACATCACTAACAGTAAGGCCCGTACCAACCAGCTTATTGCTATCTATTTCAAAGATGCGTTCACTCACGCTGGTATCAAGGTCTGAGTCAATGTTTCCTAAATAAGAGATGTCTTCTAGGGCTAAGCGAGCGAGGGTATCTCTTTCTTTAAGCAAGTCAAGGTCACCTGAGGCTAGCGTAATGGCATAGTCAGATGTTTCTGGTGGTCCTGCATTTTGTACGGCTCCGCCACTAATAACAGCTTCTGGGTAGTCAGCTAAGACGCGTCTTGCTTCATCTGCATATTCAAAGCCTAAATCAACATCACTTTTATCACGATTGCTTTTTGAGACAAGCTCAATAAAGAATTCAACACGACCACTGCTAGATATATTGCCGACATCACTGCTGTTAATACCTACAGAGGCTTGTAAAGCAGTGATCTCTGGTCGACCAATGAGTACATCTTCAACACGACTAGCTAGCTCATTTGTGGTAGCTAAGTTAGTACCTGAGGGTAACTCAATAATCACTTCGGCCTGCGCAGAATCTGAGCCAGGGGCGAAGCTAAAGCCTAATTGCGGTGCTATGGCAAAGACACTTAAGAAGAGTAAAAAGGCAAGGCCTAAAACCCAGTTAGCTCGAGTGAGTGCGCCGTTTAGGGCTTTACCATAGGCTTCTTTTAACCATGTAACAAAAGCGTCCATAAGTAAAAAGGGAGGTCTTAAAATTGCGCCCACGGTATAGCTGAGAAGGCGACTTAGGTAGCGAATGAGCATAAAGACCAAAGCTAAAACAAAGGCTACTAAAAAGCCAAGTATGGGCATTAGAACTAGCCCGCCACCAAATCTAACTGCAGCTTGAATAGGATCAGTTAGGCTAAAACTTTCATTTGCAGTTTGAATGCGCTCAAGGATGGTTGGAAAGTTCGCTATAAAAGCCAGTCCGCCAATAACACCTAAAAGGCCTGCAAAAATTTGTAACCAACGCTTTCTTAGCATTAAGCTCATCCAACGAAGGTCAGCAACAATTTTGCCGGGTGTTTTAATGGCTTGACGCCAGCTTGGTAACTCTGGATTAGGTAAGTATGCTAAGCGAACGGTTAAGAAGAAAAGTGCCTCAAGGTAAGAAGCAACAATGGTTGCGGTTAAGGTAAGCCCAAATTCACGGAAAAACTGACCTAAAATACCGGGTAAGAAAGAAATAGGTAAGAACACAGCTAACAGTGACAAGGTCGAAGCCAGAACGGCAACACTCACTTCACTAGCGCCTTTTTGCACGGCCTCAAATCTGTCATAGCCGAGTTCTCGGTAGCGATCAATAGACTCGGCAATCACAATGGAGTCATCAACAACCAAACCAACCGCAACTGTAACAGCAAGCAAAGTTACAATATTAAAGGTAAAGCCAAACAATCCAAAAATAATGAGTGCACCAGCAAAAGAAATAGGAATAGCCAAAATAACCGAAATGGTACTACCCACACGACCAATAAACAAAAGCACAATTAGTGCCACAATAAACACAGCCCGAACAAGCTCACCCTGAGTATCTTGAACGGTCTGTGTAATAAAAGGTGTGGTGTCAGCAATAACAGATGTTTCGTAACCCTCAGGAAGCTCGAGTTTATCTAGAGCTGCGCGTACATTTTGTGAAGTGGCTACTGAGTTTGAGCCTGATTGTTTTTGTACTGAGAGTAAGATTATGGGTTTGCCGTTTAAGCGTGTGTAGGCGTTTATATCTGCAGAACTGTCACGTACTACAGCAACATCTTGAACTCTTAAACCACGATTTGGGTCTATGAGCATAGTTTCGACATCTTGAATGCTGGTAGGTTTGTTACGACCTGCAAATAAGATGCGTTCGCCACCTACTGTTAAACTACCAAGGGGAAGTTCGGCACTGGTTGCGCCAATAGCGCCAGCAATTTGCTGAGGACTTAAGTCATAAAGTTGTAACTTGTTAGGCTCGAGTAAGACTTGTATTTCGCGTTCTATGGGGCCTACTACACTTACGTCACCCACGCCGAGTACTTTTTGAAGTTCGGGTTCTAAGACGTCTTCGGCATAGTTTTGTATTTCTATGATGTCTCGACCTGTAGCGGATATAGCGACATTAAGAATAGGTTCGTCATTGGGGTCTAGCTTTTGAATGCTGGGTGCGTTTGCATCACTAGGCAATGTACCTACAACAGCATTGACACGCTGCGAGACATCCACAGCAGCTTGGTCGGCATCTACACTGGCAGCAAATTCAATAAAGACCACACTTAAGCCTTCAAAGCTAAGAGAGCTTAAACTGTTAATGCCGGGTAGGGTGGCTAGGGCGTCTTCTAGGGGTTCTGAAATTTGTTTGGCAACTTCAGCAGAACCAGCGCCCGGGTAACTGGTGTTTACAGTGACAAAAGAAAGTTCAAAGTTGGGTAGCAAATCAACACCCACACCAACAGAGCTAACCAAGCCAAAAAACACAATGGTAGTAAAAATGCTTATAGAAAAGACAAAACGCTTGACGAAAAAGCCAATCAAATTTGTCATAACAAGACCTCCTGAAAAGGCTTACAAAAGCAGAGCATTAGAGACCCAAAACTTGAACTTGACTGTTGTCGCGTAAATCAGCAGGTACTGGTGAGATAATGAGTTGACCTTCTTCTAAGCCTTCAACAACAGCTTGACCACTTACTTCTGCAACAATAGTGACTTGCCGCTTTTGGCTTTTGCCATCTTCGACAATGTATACAAAGTTATTACCCTGCTCAATAAATAAAGAGGAGCTTGGTAGTTGAATGCCTGAGCCTAAAGTAACTTCGTAATTAAGCGTAGCGACACTACCAGAAGGAATAGGCACATCAGATGCATAAATCTCAGCGGTAATATCGACTAAGCGTTGGGAGCTAGAAGCATTACTCGTGCGAATGATTCTTGCAGCGTAATCTAAACCCTGATACCTAAAATAGATTTCTGCATTATCAAGTAGCGATTGTGCATCTCGCGGAGGTACAGCAAATAAACCTAGTTGATTGTCAACACTAACTAATCTAAAAGCAGGACTACCCGCACCAATAAATTCACCCTCTTCAACCAACACTTCAGCAATTTCACCATCAAAAGGTGCACTAATTTGAGTTTCAGCTAAAGCATCTTGGGCTTGGCTAAGTTGCGTTTGTGCCTGATTAACTTGAAGCTCGAGTAAGGCAAGGTTTTCTTGGCCTGCCCGTTGACTTCTTGAGAGCGAATCTCTTATTTGGCTTAGATTTGCTTCTGCTTGATTATATTGCGCTTCAAGCCCACTGAGGTCTGTTTGCGCAATACCACCTGCTGCAAAAAGGGCTTGTCCTTCTTCGAATTGTTTTTTGCTGAGGTCAAAACTGGTTTGGGCAGAGCGTAAGCTAAGGCCTAATTGGTCAGTGGTTTCGCCAGCTGAGAGTCTTGCGGTTTGTAGATTAATACGAGCAGATTCTAAGGCTAACTGAGCATTTTGAACTTGCAAGGCAAGATTATCATCATCTAATTGAATGACTGCGTCACCCTTAGTTACAAAGGCACCCTCACGGAATAAAACCGTTTCAATACGACCATTCGTACCAGCTGCAACGCGACTTTCTTGCTTAGGTTCAATGGTAACCGTGGCGTTACGCGTTGCAGTTAGGTCATTATTAACAGCTGTGATGGTGCGAACAGTTCTAATGATTTCTGTTGGTTCAGCAGCAACTGTTTCGGTACTTGCATTGTCTTCGGTACTCGAGTTTGGTCTAGTGCAAGCGGTAACTAAACTAACTATAAGTAGGCTGAGCGCTAGCCTTTTTAGAGTCTTAATAGCCATTTAGGCCCTCTATGGGTGTTAGGGTTGCGGCTTGTAGGTTAAGGAGTGATTTTAAGTAGTTATGTTTGGCTTGCATGGCTGATATGCGTGCTTGAAAGCTACTTAACTGAGCTTGTTTAAATTGAATCTCAGCTATAAGGCCAGCATCTAAACGCTGTTTCTCTAAGCTTTCACGCTCTAAGGCGTTGTTAAGCGCATCTAACTGAATACGGTAGGTTTGAGCTGCTGTAGCGCTCTGGTTAAAAAGGCTACGTGCTTGTAGCTCTAAACCACGGCGAGCTTCTTTAAGAGACTCAGCTGCTTGGCTTGCTTGTAATCTTGCATCATCAATTTGTGATTGTGAAGCGTAACTAGGGTCAAGTAACTCAACAGCTACTTGAGCAAGCTCAGCGCCATTAGAAACCTGAATTAAAGTAGGACTCGAGTTTAGGCTTGCTAGTACGGCTTCTAGTGAGGGGCTTGCGGCTAAAAGTTCGTCACTTATGGCTTCTAAGCTTTCTGGGTCTTGCCCTATTAGGCTGGCAAGGTCACTTCTGGCTAGGGCTACGCCTTGCTCTGCGGTTGCTAAGTTTTTACTGGCATCTTCTAGGCTATTTTGTGCTTCTTGTACGTCTAGGCTTGTTGCACTACCGTTACCTTGGCGTATCTGGGCAATTTCTAGTGATTGTGCGCTTAAGTCTTTTGCCATTAGCGCTAGGTTACGTTGTGCTTCGGCTTCTAAAACTTGTGTGTAGCTAGCTGTAATATCTGCTATGGCTTGGTAGCGGGCTTGTTCTAGTTGGGCGAAGCTTAAGCGGGCACGTTGATTCGCTTGTACTTGTTGTAAGCGTAAAGCTAAAGGGTCAGCTTGGGTTCGGGCTAGAGCTGTATTTGCGTCGTTTAGGCTAAGTTGTGCATTTATAACGTCGGTGCGATTGTTAGAAGCACTTAGGGCTTCGCTTAGGTTTAGTGCTGACGCAGTAGAAAGAAAGACTAGGCTGATAAAAATTAAAAGTGGTTTCACTGTGTGACCTCCGAGACAGGAATTGCGTAGTTGCGGTACGTGTTTAAGACAGCTTGTAAGTAATTAAACTCAGCTGATAAAACTGAAAGTTTGGCTTGGGTGACCCCTAAATTGCTTTGTGCTAAGTCAAGCTCAGTTGCTAAACCAAGCTCAACACGTTCGACAGTGTTAACTTGATTTAACTCCGCGTTAGTTAAGCTTTGTTTGGCAAAGTCAAGATTTAAGCGGTTTGTTTCTAAGGCATTTTGTAAAGAGAGTTCTGTCAGAGCAGCATTGTCTTCTAGTGACTGTAAGTTGGCTTGTGCGGCATTAAGTTGCTCATTTGCTGCCTGCAGTGCTGCAATACTGTCAGGTGAGATAGATAATGAAATGCCTATGCTTAGACTGCCCTCTAAGTCAGCTAAGCCAAGGCCTAGTTGAGGTTGAGCTGCAAAGCCTGCAACGGTTTGTTTTGGGTTTTGGTAACTGTAAGTTACGCTAGGTTGTAAGGTTCTTGATTCTAAAGAAAAAGATAGTTCGCTGTTCACTGCTTTTTCAACAATGTCATTACCAGCTGCGTCGGTTTCTGTCTTTTCATGAACAATAGGTAAGGTGTAACTTACTTGGCCCACCGGAAAGAGACCCCGTTGGTTATTACTAATGCCTATGCGGGCTAATTCAAGATCAAGCTTTGCTCTTTCAATGTTAGGTAGTAGACCTTGAACGGGTTCTAAGACAGGGGTGCTTGTTAGTTCCGCAGTACCTACAAGGTTAGCTAAACCTTGCCTAGCTAAAGACAAGTTTAGTTCGCTACTGCGAACTTGGTTTTGAGCTTCAAAAAGACTTTGTTGACTGCTTCGGATATCTGTTTCAGTAGCAGCGCCTTTTTCAAAACGCGTTTGAGTAATGCTTAAAACATGTTCTGATAGGTCTAAAGCTTCCTGAGATAAACTTAAGGCCATTTCAGCAAGCTGAACTTGGGCTGCGCTTTCTATAGCTTGAGTCTCTAAGCTAGCTAGGGTTTCTCGGTAGCCTAACTGAGTTCTTATGAGGTCCAGCTGACGTTGATTTGCTAGGTCTGAAATGTCTCCAAAGACAAAGGGTCTGAATCTGGCGGTTGCTGAAAATTGAAAGGCGTTTGCAAGTTCAGAACTATCAAAATCGTCAGGCAGTGTTGCATTTTCTACGTTGACATTTAAGCGATTATAGCCGCCTGATAGCTCACCAGAAACAGGAAAGTAAACAGCGTTGAGCTGTGCTTGACTGGCGTTTAAGAGCGCCTGATTAGCTTCTATGGCAGGATGATTTTGTAGTGCTGCTAAAAATTCAGCTAAATCTTGACTTTGTGCTTGGCTTAAGCCTGTTAAGAGCAAGCTTAGGCAAATTAAATAAGCACGTTTCATGATGGCCCCATCATTTTTTGAAAGACGGTGATCATGGTGCTTAATTCTTCGTCACTTAGGTCTTTAGCACGCTCTAAGCTTGTTTTGTGCCAAGCTTCTCCGAGTTTAAGCATAAAGCTTTCGCCATACTCGGTCAGGGCCAGTTGAATGCGGCGCTTATCACTTGGGTCAATCTGGCGCGTAATATAGCCAGCATCTTCAAGTTCAGCAACCATGTGTGAAATGGCGGGCGGATGGGTGTCCATGACATCTGCAAGGTGTTTTGGGTGCTGCATTCCTTTAGCTATAAGCCCAAGTAGTAATGCTTTGATGGGTCTTAAGCCTAAAGGTTCAAAAGCACGCATGGCATCTTGCCGCATAGTCCACATAACAGGGAGCGTGAGTTCACTTAGGGTTTCTACCAAAGTGTCACGTGAGGCAATAGAATTCATCAGACTTATTATTAGTTAATAAAACATAACTATTAATAAGCTGTAATACAGTTGTGAAAATAGGTGCAAGCTTTGTAATCAATTTTACATTTTTTTATATAGGGACGTTGTTAAAAAACTAAAATGAGCTACGTTAGCCTTCACAAGTCTAAAACCCTCATTCTTAAACAAACTGTGAGCATTCACCAAATGACGCCCCTCAAAACCCGTTTGCCAAGCAAAAAAACAAACCATCACTTTAAACATAGCTAAAGCATAAAGCCGCTGCCAAAAAGAAGACGGCAAGCTAAAATCAGCGTAATACCACAATCCAGCATCAGCCAAAAAAGAAGACAAACGCTTAAAAAGCGTAATCGTTTCTAGTTCAGATAAAAGATCAAGAAAAAAACAAGACACAATCACATCAAACGACCCCGTCAACTGAGCCGAAAAAATAGAACTCTCTAGAAACTCAACACGATCAGAACACACTCGAGCTTTTGCTAGAGCAATCATCTTAGGGCTTTGTTCCACCACCACAACTTTGAGGTTAGGGTATTTAGCTAGCACAGCTGCCAAAAATCGCCCATCCCCCTCACCAATAATAAGCATGCGCTTAACATCTACTAAGTCATCAAGAAGTGCTAAACGACAGCGCATAAGCGCAGAGCCAAAAGCAACATACTCGAGCCAGACATAACTGCGAGCCAAACGGTCATAGCCTTTTACGCTTTTACTAGATTTCATTAGTAGACTAAGGCAATAACAAGTGGGCTCAGTAAAACTACGTCAGCAAGCACTCTAAGTAGTTCACTATCTAAATGGTGCATGTTCACACTAAGAAGCCAAAGGCCAAAGGCTGCAAGCAAAATAGCCAGATAAAAAGAACTTTGAAGCCACAAGCCTAAACCTAAGCTAAGCCCAACAAAGCCAAACAGAAGCAAACTCAAATAACGCTGACTCAAAACTGCTTGTGTAGCAAAACTCAACTGATTTTGAAGCTTATCTAAGTTCTGTTCTGCTAAGGCAATAAGCAAGCAATTAAAGGTACAAAGACAGGCAAAAGCTACAGTTGCACTGAGCAAGGGCAGTAAAGAAAAGCCTGAGTTTAGACTTTGTGACCAAGCTACCAAACTACAGCCTATGGCAAACAAAAAGCCAACCTGTAGTTCTTTACTAAACCGAATGAAGCGTGTAAAACGATGTACCGCAAGGCCATAGAGCAAGCATAAAGCTAGGGCAAATAAGCCTATTAAGATTACAGTCGGGTTAAGAAAAGAAAAACTAATGACAGCCGTAAGCAACAAAAGAAAGATCCAAATGATCAGCATGGCCTTATGATGACGAGCATAAAAAGCATGCCTAAGGGTATGAGCTTGAGTTAAATCAAGCCGCTTACTATCCAGTAACCTATCAGCAGAGTAAATAAGCCAAACCGTTAAAAATAAACAAGCAAACTGCCAAACAGTAAAACTCGAGCCAAAGACTTTTAAAAATAAACTTTGCCACGCTATTGCTACAATAGGTGCATCTAAAGACAAAGCTGTTGGCCAAGCCCAGAAGGGCAAGATGCGTTTTTTCTCAGATATTGATATCATCTTAGAAGAACGGGCTAGCATAACGGCATTTACGCACAGTTTTGTGCTAAACGCCAAGGGAACAATGCCCCCTACACAGAATTTTGGGAGAAAACATGGCGCAACATGAGTTAGCAGGCAAACCAGCCCCTATAGAGCTCTTAACTAACATCCCTCGGCTGCTTACAAACTACTATAGTTTTAGCCCAGATTTAACAGACCCTAATCAACGTGTATCTTTTGGAACGTCAGGTCACCGTGGTACATCAGGGTCGGCTAGTTTTAATGAAACCCATATTTTAGCTATAAGCCAAGCTGTTGCAGAGTACAGGCAAAGTAAAAAGATAACAGGCCCGCTCTTTATGGCTATGGATACGCACGCACTCTCAGAAGCAGCGCACGCAACAGCGCTAGAAGTGCTAGCTGCAAACAATGTCACAGTCATGATGCAAGCCGATGGAGGCTACGCCCCCACCCCAGCTGTATCACACGCCATTTTGAGTTACAACCAAGGCCGTAAAGAGGGTTTTGCTGATGGCATTGTCATAACGCCAAGTCACAACCCGCCGCAAGACGGTGGTTTTAAATACAACCCACCTGACGGGGGTCCTGCTGGCAATGAAGTAACAAGTGTTATACAAGCAAGAGCTAATGAGTTAATTCAAGAAAACTTAAACGGTGTTAAACGAATTGCCTTAGCAAAAGCCTTCAAAGCAGACAACGTACATGCTTTTGACTTTATGACGCCCTACTTAAAAGACTTAAAAAATGTCATTAATTTAGACGCTATTAAAGAAGCAGGCTTAAAACTAGGTATAGACCCCATGGGTGGCGCAGCTATAGCCTACTGGGAACCCCTAGCTGACATGTACGGACTTAACATAACAGTAGTTAATAAACGCGTAGACCCAAGCTTTGCTTTTATGACTGTAGATAAAGACGGAAAAATACGCATGGACTGCTCGAGTCCTTTTGCCATGGCAAGCCTCATAAAACTAAAAGATGACTTTGACATTGCCTTTGGAAATGACCCGGATGTAGACAGGCACGGCATTGTCACCAAAACAGCAGGCCTTATGAACCCCAATCACTACTTATCTGCGTCCATAAATTATCTTTTCCAAAACAGACCCAACTGGCGCCTAGACGCAGCTATAGGCAAAACCCTAGTATCGAGCAGCATGATCGACAGGGTAGCGCAAAGTCTAAACAGACCCCTTAAAGAAGTACCCGTTGGGTTTAAATGGTTTGTTGACGGTTTAGTAGATGGTTCTTACGGCTTTGGTGGAGAAGAATCAGCAGGTGCTAGCTTTCTTAAAAAAGATGGCAGCGTCTGGACAACAGATAAAGACGGCATCATCCTAAACCTACTTGCCGCAGAAATAACTGCCGTAACTGGCAGCGACCCTGCACAGCACTACCAAGAGTTAACAGAAAAATTTGGCAGCCCAGTCTACAGCCGCAGCGAAGCACCCGCCAACCTAGAGCAAAAAGCAGTCTTAAAAAGCCTAAGCCCCAACCAAGTTAAAGCCAACAAACTAGCAGGCGAAGTCATAACAGCCAAGCTCACCAAAGCACCCGCCAATGACGCAGCTATAGGTGGTCTAAAAGTTGTCACGCAAAATGGCTGGTTTGCAGCTAGACCCAGTGGAACTGAAGACATCTACAAAATTTACGCAGAAAGCTTCAAAGATGAAAGTCACCTTAATCAAATAACCGAAGAGGCACAAGCCATAGTCAAAGAAGCCTTTAAAGATGCAGGGCTCTAAGCTTGACTAGCTAAAAAATTCTTAAGCTGAAACTCATGCCTAATCGGGTGCATAACGGCATGTTCGAGCATGGCATCAATACAGTAATCAATACCCCAATTAGAGGCAAACGTTTCACGAAAGCGTTTGCCTTCAACGCTTACTAAAGGTAAACGCCAACATTCCAATAAATGTTCTACATAAGCCTCAGCTTCAGCTTCAATGGTAGCTAAAGCAGGCACTTCATTAATGTCAGGGTCAGGCAAGTCAAGCTTATCGCAGATCCAAACCATATAACCTCGCGCTGCCCTAAGACCATGATGCAAAAGATGCTCTAAAGACTGATAATCAACATCTTTTGTTTCAGGTAGCGCTATATTGGCAGCTTTAGCCTGTTGCCAAGTCTTAAGAAAAGAATGTAAATGAATTTCATGAAGCGCAACAAGCGCTTTGGCACCACCATAGTTGTAATTCATAAGACTAAAGATAGCATTTAATACGGAGTTGAATTAGAAATGACGAAAGACTTCATAACTTTGACCTAAGAGAGTAAGCTCAGACTTGCTCAATCTTATGACACGACTGAATAGGTTCAGTATAGTAGCGTTTCGGTTACTTAATAAAAGTTTCTTGCATCATTAACTGAGAGTTAAAAGCAAGAAAAATCTCAGAAACAAGCGCTGTCTTCAACGTTACGCCAAGCGAGTTTCTTAATTAGCGCCCAAGTAAGCCCATGATCATTTGGTCACAGTAATGAAGTTTTTGTTACGATTACTATCTTGTAGAGCGTTAGACTAATACAAAGTCGGAATTTTAAAGGGCATAAGACTTTATAATTCCGAACTAGGGGAGTAAGCTCAGACTCCCCTAGTTTTATGACACGATTTAATCAGGTTAGTATTAACCTAACGGTGGTAATGATTTTAAACTAATTTATAAAGCAATTAGGTTTATAGCGGGAGTTAAAGATAAGTTATGCAAAATGCTCATTTGTTTTCAGAACAAACCAAACTGCAGTTTGATAAGCTGCTTAGCAAGCTCAAACCCGCCTTAAAAGGAATGGCGCAACGCGATAAAGATTTGTTCTTAATTCGCTTAGAACGCTACTTTCAAAATTTATATGACGGACTTTATCCTGTATATGGTCAACGAGAAGACTTCGGAGCTTTTCTAGGGCAACTCGTAACTGTCATGCTCGAGTCTTACAAGGCACGCCCTAGTGACCTTAAAGTGCTGGATATTGAGCGTGATATTACACCTGATTGGTTTCAGCGTGAGCAGATGGTTGGCTATGTTTTTTATGTTGAGCGTTTTGCAGATTCGATTAAAGGAATTTTAGATAAGCTTGATTATCTTGAAGAGCTAGGTGTTACGTATGTGCACCTTATGAAGCTGATTCATCCTCGTGAGGGTGAAAATGATGGGGGCTTTGCGGTGCTTGATTACCGTGATGTTGACCCTAAATTGGGCTCTGTGGATGATTTAGAAGCCCTTTGTAGCGTTTTTCGTGAACGGGGCATAAGTGTTTGTATTGATCTGGTTTTGAATCACTGTGCTAAAGATCATGCTTGGGCTAAAGCTGCGCTTGATGGTGACAAGGTGTATCAGGATTATTTTTATATGTTTCCTGATCGAACCATGCCTGATGAGTATGAAAAAACATTGCTTGAAGTATTTCCTGATTTTGCACCGGGCAGCTTTAGTTACTATGAAGACATTGATAAGTGGGTCTGGACGACCTTTTATGAATTTCAGTGGGATTTAAATTGGTCTAACCCTAAGCTTTTTCTTGAAATTGTTGAAATAATGATGTACTGGGCTAATAAAGGAGTGGATGTTTTTCGTTTGGATGCAGTCGCATTTATGTGGAAGCGTCTTGGTACGCAGTCTCAAAATCAGCTTGAGGTTTTTGATTTACTTCAAGCCTTGCGTAGCTGCTCACGTATCGCCACGCCAGCTGTTGCACATAAGGCCGAAGCGATTGTTTCGCCTGATGATCTTGTTAAGTACTTTGGTGTGGGTAAGCACCACGGTAAAGTTTCTAATCTTGCCTATCACAATAGTTTGATGGTGCAGTACTGGTCTGCTTTGGCTAGCCGTGATACGCGCCTTATGACGCATACCTTACGTGAGTTTCCGCGTACACCCAATTCAATAGCGTGGGGAACCTACATTCGCTGTCATGACGATATTGGTTGGGCTGTAACTGATGAAGATGCAGCCGCTATTGGCCTTAATGGCTTTTTGCACCGTAAGTTCTTGAGTGACTACTATGCGGGTGAGTTTGAAGGCTCTCACGCGAAAGGGCAAGTGTTTCAGTTCAATCCTGTTACCCAAGATAAGCGTATTTCGGGTTCGTTTGCGAGTCTGGCGGGCTTAGAAAAGGGTTTAGAAGAGAATAATCAAGACCTTACTAATTTTAGTGTTAAGCGCATGCTCATGGGCTTTGCGCTTATTTGCGGTTTTGGCGGGATTCCGCTCTTATATATGGGGGATGAACTAGGCCTGATTAATGACAAAAGTTACTTAAAAGAGGATGATTTAGCAAAAGATAACCGCTGGGCACATCGACCTTTTATGGACTGGAAAAAAGCTGAAAAACGCCATAAGCAAGGCACACTTGAAGCTAAGCTTTTTGAAGGGCTTCAAAATATTATTAAGGTTAGAAAACAAACACCACAGCTCAGCACCATTTATGAATCAGTAGTTCTAGACATAGGGCATCCACATCTTTTCATTTACAGACGCTTACATCCCTTAGGCGCCTTTTTAGCTATTTATAACTTTACCGATAGCCCACAAAGCCTAGACTCGAGTATTTGTTTTGAGCAGCAGTTAACAGAGCCTTTTGATCAGCTTAGTCAAACATTTGTAGATATCCAAAATGGTCTGATAACACTCGAGCCTTATCAGAGTTTATGGCTTGTATAGACTTAATCAAGTAGGTAAGTCAGGGCAGAGCTAAGGGCTTCTTCTACACTTTCAAGCTTTGTGCCACTCCCTTGCGCTTTGTCTGGCTTGCCGCCACCGCGACCCTCAACAATAGGCAAGGCCTGCTTTAAGACTTTGTTCATGTCATGCTCAAGATCGGCGTGTCTACAAAAAAGAAGGTTCACTCGAGTTTCTGCTTTGGCAGCTAGTAAGACAATGTTGTTGGGGTGTTGACTAAGTTCTTTCGCTAAGTTGTTTAGCAGGTTTGCTTCGTGTGCTTCAAGAACATGGCTAATAATGCTTAGCTTGTTTACGGTTGTTGCGTTTTGTAGTAGCTGTGTTGCTAACTGCTTTGCTTTTTCTTGCTCTAAAAGCTGACCTTTATATTGCGCTGCTTTGAGTTCTTCTTTTAGGCGCGTGACGTGTGTTAGAAGTTGCGGAACTTGGGCACTAAGACTTTGACTGAGTTGCTGAGTAACGTTGTGTTTTTCAGCGTAATCTTCTATGGCCTCTAAGCCAACTTTAAAGGAAACCCTCGTTAAGCCAGAACGAATTCGCTCTGACTTTAAGATTTTTATGGGCGCAACTTCACTGCTTTGCTTTACATGCGTGCCACCACAAGCAGATAATTCCCAATCTCCCATTTGTACAAGCCGAATCCGTCCTTTAACTTTAGGGGGTCTACGAAGTGGGTAGTGACTTAGCTCAGAATCATCAACTTCAAACGCTTTAATTTCTAAATTACTGTAAACAATTTCGTTTACCAAAGCTTCTGCCGTTAGTAAATCACTGAGCTCAGGATTAGCGGCAAAATCAATAGTGCAAGTACTACTTGTTAAACTCACCGATTTTGTTTCAAAAGCAGGATTAACCCTAATAAATGCCTGAGATAACAAATGCTGTCCACTATGACGCTGCATATGTCGAAAGCGCCTAGGCCAATCAATTTGCCCACAAAGCTCATCCCCCACCTGAAAAACATGACGCTCGAGTTGGTGCCAGACGAGCTCATCTCGTTTTTCTACATTCTTAATCGTTACTTCATTAAGCTTGCCAGTATCAAATTCTTGCCCGCCAGAGCTAGGGTAAAAAAGGCTTTCAGCGAGGGCTAGCCAGTCGTTATCAACTGCTATGACATGGCTAGTAAACGATCTTTGGTAGCTATCAAGCTGTTCTAAACGTCGACTTTGCATAGATGAAGAGTGTAACAAGATAATGCATTAAAGACGTAGTGGCTAAAGGAAATGTGTTTCGGCTCTCAGAAAAATCTAAAATAATGCATGTTAGACTAACCCACAGCGTGAAAAAGCTTCTCCCCATCATCTTATTTATTCTTTTTTCTTTAGTCTTTACTCAAGAAAGATATAATTTTTTAAGCATAAATGGTGCGACCCAAAATGAGCTTGGCCCTTACTACTTCGTAAGTCAAGGAAACAGTAAAGATGCCTATGTAGACGCCCAAAAGCTAGCTGATGTACTGTCACTAGAAGTACTCGAGTCTAGTGATGAGTTGCGTTTATTTTCAGCTAATTGGGATATTCGCTTTGACTTAACACAAGACATTATGGCGGGGCTTGAAAAGACAAATGACGCTTTAAGCGTAAATAACACGTTAGTAGCTAGCCCCAAAGCGATTAAAGTAGAGGATGTTACTTATATTGCGCTAGGGCCTGTAAGTGAGGCTTTAGGCTTAGAGAGTGGCTGGCAGGCAGATTCTTTAACCGTAACGCTCAACGGCGATATTAATGCTTTAGCTTCAACACCTGATGCGCCAACAGCTGTTACACCAGCGTCTACAAGTACAACAACTCAAAGTGAAAATACGCTAAGCCCGCCCCGAGTAGGGCTGCAAGAAAACGGCTCGAGTCGTGTGGTGATTGAGTTGCCACCAGGCTCTCAATATGCTTTGCTAGTGAAAGATAAGCAGTTTGTTATACAGTTTTTAGATGCTCGAGTTTCTGCATTTTCGCAAGAGATTAATGATGATAATATTGAGCGTATTGAGTTCGCAAAAGTAAACGGGGAAGATGCCTTAGTGGTTAACACTCAGTTTGATTTAAACGCATCTGGGCTTGGTTTTAAGCGGGGTGCTTTAGCTGCAACTGAGACAAACCCTAATGAGCGTCTGTTTATTGATTTTGCGCCTGACTTAGAAAGTGAAGCTATTACTGAGGCAGTCTTTTTGAGTGTAGAGCCTTTAGTTGCAGGTGCAGTTAGCACGGTAGTGCCGAGTCAGCATAAAAAAATAGTTGTCATAGATGCCGGGCATGGTGGTAAAGACCCTGGTGCTGTGTCTGATTTTGCATTAGAAAAAGAAGTTGCACTTTCAACGTCTTTAAAAGTACGAGATATCTTAGAGCGTGCAGGCATAGAAGTCGTTATGACAAGACAAGAGGATGCTTTTATTGACTTAGAAACAAGGGCTCAATCTGCGACACCTGAAACTAACTTTTTTGTATCGATTCATGCCAATAGTGTCAGTGAGCCTGCTGCGCATGGTATTGAAACCTTTATTTTCGGTGAGCCTCTAGATAACTCGCTCATTGCCCTTGCTATTAAAGAAAATGGCGGTGGTGAACAAGGTCGAGCTTTAACAGATGACGCAAAGAATTTTGCAAATAGCATTCAGGGGCAGCTTTACCAAGAGGCGCAGTTGCAATACAGCAAATCATTAGCTGAAGTTGTGCAAAGCTCGCTGGTTACGGCAAGCTCAGCGAGAGATAGAGGCGTCAAGCAAAACTACCTGCATGTCTTAAGGCGCGCCACCAGCCCTGCTATTTTGGTTGAGTTAGGTTTTATCTCAAATCCAGATGAAGGAAGCAAGCTTGCAACCGAAGCCTATCAAGAACTACTTGCGCAAGCAATTGCACAAGGCATCATTGATTTCTTGACGCAAGGTGGACTAAGAACCAGCGCAGAGCCCTAGATTTTGTTAGCATAAGCTTTGACGTGATTTCCCAAACCATTACATCTAACTTTTTAAGGCTATCAAAATGCCTTTAGCCTACTTTACCGGCAATACCCAAACCAGTAGCGGGGCAGACTTTATAAAGCTATGTCAAGAACAAAAAGCCACTGCGACACTTGTTTTAGAATCTGCTTCTGAATCTGCCCTACTTTTACTCATGGATGGGCGCATTCAAAAACACTACAGCCTAAATACTGCCCTAGACATTGACAAAACGCATCTCGATTTTATCTACTATCAACATCAAAACAGCGGGCACCTTGAATTACCCAGTAGGTTCCCTAGCAGTATCAGCGCACTCATGCGGGCCGTACCTAGCCTAAGTGAAAACAAACTCGAGCTTCCACAAGATAGTGATTTGAATCGTGCACTTAAAATGCTGATTGCAGCAGACTTTTCTGGTTATGTGAGACTCGAGCAGGGTGCTAAGCAAGCTTTTATGCTTTACAGTGAAGGTGAAATTGCCTCTGCTTTAGTTGAGGAAAATGGCACCTTAACGCATGATAATGATGCGCTAAGAAGTTTAAGGGCTATGCCTTTGGAAGCGGCCTATAGCTTGGCAAGGCGTGAGTTACCAGAAAGCATTCTTGACGGTTTATTAGCTTTAGCTGCAAATAACTTTGCAAGAGGTATGCATGTTTTTAATGGTTTAGAGAGTAACGAGTCAGGCTATACCTTCTTTAAAGATGGACGGGCTTTGTTTAGAACCTCTGTTGAGCTTGTCGGGCAGGCAGGTTACTACCCTAAACTCATGGACGCACCTGTCTTAAGTATGCCTGATGAACCACCAGGTTGGGAACATAAACACTATGGTGTCACCCTAAGAGGGCAAGATGCTTTAAACGCTATAACAGATTTAGCCATGCAGTTTGAACGTGAATATGGCAAAGAAGGCAAGCGAGTCTTGCAATGCATAGCTTATGACCAAACCCCAGATGAGCTAGCGGAACATCTTGGCCTAAGCTTAACTAGCCTAAAAACATGGCTTGATAAACTCGAGCTTGAAGGGCTTATTCGGCAGCGTAAGTAAAACGTTTATTTAACTGATTTCTTGGAGACTAGCTTTATGTCTGACACAAATGATGATATTTCTTTACGTGAGATCTATTTAATTATTCGTAAATACCTGTGGTTCTTAGTGTTTATTCCGTTACTTATCGCTGTGATTGTCTTTGTGGTTTTTGCTTTCTCTCAAAGTCAATACAAAGCAGAAGCTGTGACTTTGGTGACACCTTCACCCATTCGGATTGGGGGAAGTAACTCACTGGCTTATAGACCAACAAACGAAGTATCTTTTGAAACTTATGAGACCTTAGCAGAAAGTCGTGGCGTGAAAGAAGCGGCCATTGCTAGTCTAGATTTAGATATGGACTACACTGAATTAACCGGTGAGATTAGACAACTGGTAGGACCAAGGCAACCCGACCAAATAGTTGCCCTACTGGTTTCCCACGAGGTTCAGTCAGTTGACCCTGAAGAGGCAGCTATGCTAGCAAATGCATGGGCAAGAGCATCCTTAGATACAATAAATCAGAGCTTGCTGAGTAACTTAGATCCGCTTGTTGCACAAATAAGCGTAGAAACCCAAACACTCAAAGAAAAGCTCGAGCTTAGTGAAGATGCGATTCGGGAGTTTGCAGTTAAAGATAACAGTCGTAGTTTAGAGTTAAATCTTAATCAATTAGCTCAGCTTATTGCCAATGCTGAAAATGGAATGGTAACAATTAGTGAATTAGGTCAGCAAAACATTTCTTTTAATTTAGCCTTACAAGGCGAAGAAACAACTTTAAATAACAGTAACGCTTACCTAAATATCAAGCAAGAAATGGCAGCTAACACCGCATATATAGAAGCACTCGAGCAAGAGCCACAAACAGCTAGCATTCAGGCAGATTTAAGTCAACGCAGAGCATTAGCTAGTGCGCTACAAGCAAGACAAGCCAGCTTAGTGCAAGACTTAAGTAGTTATAAAGCCAAGCAAACTGAGCTGCAAGAAGCCCTAGCAGGACTAAACCAAGAAAAAGCAACACTCGAGCGTGACCTTTTGCTAGCGCAGACAGCCTTTAATAATGTGGTTGCTTTAGAACCCAATTTTGAATTCTTAAGTAGAATTACGCCCAGTAATACACAAATTTTGAATGCTGCTACTGTACCAACACAAGCATCAGGCTCGAGTGCTCTTATTAATGCCTTAATTGCTTTGTTTGTTGCTTTTGTGGCTACTTTGCTGTTTGTGTTTTTACGTGAAGCTGTTTCAGCAAAAACTTAACTGCTTAAATTCATGTGAGGCTTTGTATAGGGCTTCTAATAATCTTAGTTTATGCTTGCAGTACTCACTAGGGGTTAGCTTTTAATGACTAAGCTCGAGTAAATCGTTAGTTAATTAAGAATTCGCATGGTGATTGTTTTGGTGGAGCTGAAATGAGCACTATGACTGTAAGGATAAAGGTATGAATGTAACCATTATAGGAACAGGCTACGTTGGTTTAACAACAGGTATAGCGTTTGGCTTTATTGGGCATAAGGTTAGTTGTGTTGATAAAAATCCTGCCATTGTAACTAAGCTCTCTGAAGGTGTCATGACAATTCATGAGCCGGGCTTAAAAGAGCTCTTTGACTTGGCAAGTCATAATATGCAGTTTCGAACAGATATTCCTGACCTTAAAGGTCAAGGGGTTGT
>CAYGTA010000011.1:23156-25081 GCA_964352605.1 uncultured bacterium
GCTGTTCATGATTCTTTGTATCCTGACCGTATTGTTATTGGTACAGATTCGCAAGCTGCGGTGGGTATTATGCACGGGCTTTACGCGCCTTTATTAGAGCAAACCTTTACTCCGCCTGAGTCTACCCCAAGACCAGAGCGTTATACTTTGCCTCCGCTTATTACTACAACTACAACTAGTGCTGAGTTAACCAAATACGCAGCTAACTCATTTCTTGCTACCAAAATTAGTTTTATAAATGAATTTGCTGGCCTAGCAGAGCGTGTTGGTGCAGATATAACCGAAGTATCAAGAGCCATTGGTTTAGACACACGTATTGGCGCTAAATTCTTAAATGCTGGCATTGGTTGGGGGGGGAGCTGTTTTGGTAAAGATACTAAAGCCATAACCACAACTGCTGAAGCTTATGACTACAACATGCCTATTGTTGAAGCAGCTATAGAAGTTAACAAACGCCAACGCTTACATGTGATTGATCGCTTGCAAAAAGAACTCAAAGTTTTAAGAGGTACAACTATTGGGCTTTTAGGCTTAGCGTTTAAAGGCAATACCGATGATTTAAGAGACGCACCCGCCTTAACGCTTATAGAGCATCTTCATGAACGTGGTGCCGTTATTAGAGTGCATGATCCTATCGCAATGGAAGTATGTAAAAAGCAGCATCCTGACTTACCCGTTGAATACTGCGAAGATGAAGCTTGCCTAGCTATGGGCTGTGACGCGCTCGTTATAGTAACTGACTGGCAAGACTATAAACGCTTGCCTCTAAAAGAAATGAAAGCACGTATGAAAGGTGACTTTATTTTAGATGCACGAAACTTAATTCAAGCAGAGGATGTAGAACCCTTTGGCTTTAAATATGGCGGTATTGGTCGTTAAAAAAGATGCTCCGATTTAAGGTAAATCACTTCACTCAACCATAAAAGAGCTAAACCAAAAAGAGGCTACTTAGCTAGCCTCTTTTTTTAATTGCTCAGCAACACCCAACATAGATAAAGACTGCATTCCATAGCGCTCTTGCAAGATTTGAAAATGCTGCAAAATACTCTCTAAAAAAGCCAAGTTTTCCTCTTGGTAAATACCAAAATTATGAGGATGCCACCACAAATGATAAAGCTTACGCTCTGTAGCAGCCATCGTCATACCAGACTTAATACGCGCCAAACGCAAAGACTCGAGTACCTTTAATTTGGGGTTGTAAGCGCGTAAAACTCGGCTGGATGGAACGTTTATCAGGCCACTTGCTTCTTCCAACTGATGCCAGTTTCCAAGATGATGATTTGTTATAGGCAAATAAGTATCTGCTAAGCGTAAGCCGCGTCTTAGTGGGGTTTGCTCAGCTGTTGCTGCTGCTTGATACATGTAGCCTGTTTCATTACCCCGATAAATCTTTATGCCTAGGTCATGCAAAATACTGTTGTAGCTTGGGTTGAGTTGATTTCTAGGAAATATAATGGATTTAAGTTCTAGATTCCACGTTTTGGCAATCGCGATTGCGCTTTCTAAGTCAGCTCTAAAAGCTTCAGCAGTTTGTCCTTCTTCTAAGCAGTAATAATGGCAAAACGTATGTGTTGAGAGTTCTTGCTTAGGTGTCTCTAAAATTTGCTGAATCAGACTTGCCGCGTAGTGAAGGGGTTCGCCTTGTTCATCTTTACCAAAGGTTTCAGCGTAAGGGTCAAGGTCTTTATTTTTGTAGTCAGGTTTAATGGGTGGGAAAAAAGACTCGAGCTCAGATTTGCTCCTTGCAAATAAAAAACCAACGGTTGCCCATGTGGCAGCAACATCATAATCATGAAACATGCGAAGTAATTTGGGTGTTACGGTTCTTGCGCCTTCTAAATGCTTTGTGTAGTTTTCCCTAAAGGCAAACTGATCTCGTACACCCCAATGAAGTTCGAAGTCAAGTGAAATGACAAGTGCGCCAG
>CAYGTA010000012.1:0-5779 GCA_964352605.1 uncultured bacterium
TCTTTTCAAGAACTCAATAGACTCAAAGAACAAAGTGGGCTTGCGTAAGGTGAGTAACTTATTAACTTAGTGACTGGCGATGTGATTAAAGCACTTTGTATAGAACTTTACGCTAGCTTGAAACTCAGTAACCAAGGGTAGGCATCGCCCCAAGCTTCGAACACATCAACCATACCTTCATCTTTGCACAAGGGTTCTATTGTTTGCATGAGCTCTTGTTGAGCTGAAACACTTGCCAAATCAACAATTTGGTCTAGTAAAGAAAGTAGCTTTTGGGTATCAAGAGGAAATCGTAAAAGTGGATAAGTTGTTAACTCTTTTTCTAGGTAACCAAGGAAAGGGGCATGACGCCCCTCTAAAGCAAAAATAACGCTTAGAAAATCAGGAATACCGGTAATAGACTCGAGCTTAGCACCAAGCAAGTTTGCTCTCCTGTGGCACTTAAGCGAACGATAAACTGCATTGATAAAACCATCCAAGTGCGCTCTTATAAAATCATGCCGTATCGATTCAGGTAAGTTTCCTTTAGACTCAAGAATAGCTTGCAGCTCTCCCGTTTTATCAAT
This sequence comes from uncultured bacterium, assembly GCA_964352605.1. Classification (GTDB taxonomy): domain Bacteria; phylum Deinococcota; class Deinococci; order Deinococcales; family Trueperaceae; genus JAHEBB01. The sequence continues at coordinate 567 of CAYGTA010000012.1, forward strand.
CAAAGCTTTAACATGACTAAAGCTATAACGATCCCAAACAAATTCAGTGCCAAACTCAGCGTAGTTTTTTAACTGCTGCAGTGTCATGAACGCAAATTCAATTACTTGGCTTTTTTCAAATTGTTTGTAAGCTTGCGATACTTTATCTAAATCTATACCATTTCTAAAAACCAAGCGAATATCATAATCAGAGTAGGCACCCTGAAAGTTTTTACCTCTCGAACCTGAAAGAAATAAGCCAATGACATCAGCATCATTTAATCCTTGCCGATAAATAGATTCAAATATATTGTCAATATCTTGCATGAATCAAAGCCTGACATGAATCAAATAACTATCAACTCGCCAAACGACCATCTAGACCTAGTAACTCAGCTTCAGCTTGCATGGCTGCGAGTACAAAAGCAATGTGTTCCCACAATTCAACACCAAGTTCATCAGCACCACGCTGCACATCTTCTCGGGCAACACCACGCGCAAAAGCTTTATCTTTAAATTTTTTCTTTAAGCTTTTAAGGGTCTGATTAGCAATATCCTTATCTGGTCTAACCAACACAGCAGCGGTTATAAGTCCTGTAATTTCATCACAAGCATAAAGCGATTTAGCAAGCAATGTTTCTCGCTTAACGCCACTAAAATCAGCATGACCCAAAATAGCATCCAGCACAATCTCAGGATAACCTAACTCTTTAAGATGCTTTACACCTACAAAAGGATGCCCCTCAGGGCCAATATCAGGATGCTTCTCATAATCAAAATCATGAAGCAACGCAGCTACTGCCCACAGCCCTTCATCTTCACCATACTTCTTAGCATAAGCAACCGTAGCCACTTCAACAGCTAACATGTGCTTACGTAAACTTTCACTTTCAGTCCAGGCGGTCATTAATGCATAAGCATCATCACGATTTACTATCATAAGCCTAGTCTATCAAGTTTTCATTTACCGGAACCAACTCGAGCTCTAATTTATCGAGTTCAGAGCCATCTTCTCGCAAGTAAATGCTTATGCGTTGTTCACCTTGCTCTAAACTAAAAGTGACTGGGTCAGTTTGGGTTGTTTCATCTCTTAGGTAGTCTTCCGAAAAAGCTGGATAAGGATTGTCATTGCGAACAACATCAAAAAAGCTATAGGTATAAGCTTGGCCTTGATTTACCTGCACCAAAAACGAGTCATTACCTGTATCTAGACCTGCTACCCATGTTTTAAGCCTGTAACTACCCGCAGTTGAAATTTCAAAGCAGTAATCAACACGGTGTTTTGCATCAGGCTGAGTCGTAAAGTCAATCTCAGAAAAAAAGTCTGAGCTAATATAGCTACCGCCACTTGCCTGAGCCCTAGTAAACACTTCCATTTCACCAAATAAAAGACCTGCTTCGGCCTCTTGAGCTAAAGGACCACAGGTAATTGTTGGCGCTCTATCTTCATAAAATGCTTTTAGGGTTTTTGCTTCAGAGTCAATCTCTAAGTTACGCGTCAAAATACCAGCATCTGCCCAACTAACAAACTCGAGTCCTTGTTGTTCGGCGGGCGCTGAAAGTTCACGTACAGCACCAACCAAAAGCTCTTTTTCAAAAGGCGTTGTGAGGGTTTCATTATTAAAGGTCAAACTCAGACCTGTAGGTTCACTTTCAAAGCTGTACTGTATTTTTTCGGGTAGCAAAGTAAGACAAGATGTATCAAAGCCTGCAGCGCTCAAGCAAAGCTCGAGCTTTGTGACATCGTCACCATAGTCTTGGGTTAAGATTTCGCCTTGCCCTTGACTTGAACTTAGACTTTGAGTGTCGCTTAGCTTGTCAGCGTTGTATATCTTTAGTTCCCAGCTTAGCTCATTATCTGGCAAGCGTTGTCTTTGGTTATTTACGACACGTCCTGAAAAACTTAGACTTTGATTAGCTTGAAAGCTTGAATTATCATTAGGGGTAAAAATACTTAAGCCTGGTTCAAGGCTGTTTTGTTGACAAGCCACCAAAATGAGCAACAAGCTAAAAATCAACAAAAAATATCTAAACGTCTTCACAATTGACTCCTCATTCACTAGCTTAAGTTTAATGAACTTAGCATAAAGAGCCTGAGCAAAATTCTACTTACTTCGTGTTAATACTTAACAAAAAAAGGATGCCTGTACCCAATACTTAGAATTTCGTTGTTTTAACTGCTTTACAGCATCTAAAGCTTCTGCTTGGCTGGCTGCTAAAGCAAAACAAGTAGAGCCTGAGCCAGACATAACTGCAGCTTGTAAACCTACATCTTTCAGACTCTGCAAGATAGTTACGAGTTCAGGGTAACGTTCCAGCATAGCAGGCTCCAAACTATTAAAATAAGGGGGTTCTTTAAAACGCTCGAGTGCTTCGGTTATAGCTTTTAGGTTTAGGGGTGCATGTAGCTTTTTTAAGTTCACATAAGCTTCTTTGGCAGAAATAGCTAGCTGGGGTTTAAGAAGTACAATATGGCGTTTAGCTAGGCTTAGCTGAGTTAGCTTTTCACCACGTCCTATGGCATGAGCAGCCGAAAAATCGCTCAAAAAGAAGGGTACATCTGACCCTAAGTCAAGGGCAAGTTCAGCTAAGTTAAGCTTGGCAGGGTACAGCTTTGAAAGCCCTTTTAGAACTGCTGCAGCGTCTGATGACCCTCCCCCTAAACCTGCTGAGATGGGGATGCGTTTGAGCAGGTTAATGGCAACACCTGAGCCTATACGGGCTTCTTTTAAGTAACGCTCTGCAGCTTTATAGACAAGGTTTGTTTTATCTGCAGCTAAATCAGCGCCTGCTACTTCAAGTTTAATACCTGAATCAATCGGCTCTAAGCTAAGTTCATCATGCACATCTATACGGGCAAACAAAGTATCTAAATCATGAAAGCCGTCTTGGCGTTTATGGGTAACTGCCAAGCCTAAGTTTATTTTTGCATGGGCTTTAAGTTTCATGTCGTTTTGCCTCAAGTAACTTTGCTATATCGTAGTCTTCTTTTGTGGTCAGCTTCATAAGCCACGTATTTCCCTCAACACTAGTAACCTTGTGCCCCAATAAGCGAACCAAGCCAGCATCATCTGTTGCCGCTAAGTTGTTTGCCGCAGCATGCTTATGTGCTTGCATAATTAAATCTTTTTTAAACCCCTGCGGTGTCTGCACAGCCAAAAGTTTAGAACGATCAACTACGCTACCCTCATCTTTTGTAATAAGGGTATCAACCACAGCTTTAGCAACACTAAGGGCATCTGCTTCAGCAAAGGTTTTAATGCAGTTTTCAATCAGCTCAGCGCTGATAAAGGGCCTTGCTGCATCATGAATCAGCACATAATCACAAGAACAAGCTTCTAATAATTTAAGCACTGTCTCTTGGCGACTCGAGCCGCCTACAATCACTTGGGTTTCATGACTAACATGCTTTCTTACCTCTTGAAGCATGTCTTGAGATACTGCCACAATAAGTTCATCAACATGAGCTTCAAAGGCTTCTGTAACATGTTTTAACAGCGACTTTTCACCTAAAGGCAAATAGGCTTTAGGTCCAAGCCCTAAGCGTTCACCTTTTCCTGCTGCTGGAATGAGGGCAGCTACGGTAATCACTCTACACCTACTGAACCTTTTGAGCACAAAACAAGTGAATAGCTAGTAGCTGTCTGGTCAAAAGAAAAACGTCTGCACGCTTGCCCTAAGCAGTAATCAGCAAGCTTAGATAAAGCTTTGATTTCGAAAAACAGCAAACAGTAAAACACAAGCTAGAAGATACCTTATAATGTACAAAACAATTATGATATACAACGCAAAAAGGCAGCTATACTCAAATTTAAAGACCCAAAATACCGTATACTTTAAAACATGAAAGAAGATGCTTGGGCTAAAGCCTTAGAGCTATTTAACCAAGCTGAATATTGGGAATGCCATGAAGCACTCGAGCCTCTCTGGTTGAACGCCCAAGGTTTAGATAAAGATTTTTATGGAGGCATTATTTTGTTAGCAGCAGCGCTACACAAAGCTCGAGTCATGCGTAGTGCTAGGGGTGGCAGGCGTAACTTTGCTAAGGCGCTTGTTCATCTTGCTGTTATTCCAGATGAGTACATGTTTATTGATGTTCGTAATTTGGAGTCTTTGGTGCTTCACGCTTTAAGAAATCCTCAGGTTTTTCCTCAAATACCTGTTGCAGAAAGGTCCAATGTCTAGAAAAACAATTGATTCTCAAATGAATGTCTTGACACATGAGCAAAGGCGTGCACGTCGCCCGATTAGCAGTGCTCCTTTTAAACGCTCAAAAGACCGTGTTGTTTCAGGTATTGCAGGAGGCTTAGCAAAATTTATTAACGTTAATCCTACGCTTGTGCGCGTCATTCTTTTTGTTGCACTTATAGCTTCAGTAGGTATTTTACTTTTTCCTTACCTTATTTTATGGTGGCTTGTTCCTTTAGAGGCATGATTTTGAAATCCAAATAAAAAGGGCGCAGCAAAAAGCTGCGCCCTTTTTATTTAATAGCGTAATTATTTAAACGATTAAGCCTAGGGGTTGGCTGAGTAGTTCATCAAGTTCGGCAAGCTGCTTAGCTGCTTTTGCTACTGAAAGATCACCTGACAAAGCAAGGGTTGTCATTTGTTTAGCTTGAGCTTCATCAACAGTAGTGCGACCTAAACTCAACACAGGAACACCTGCATTAAGGACAATTTCGTCAAGACCATAGCTTGATATATCTACAACAACTAGGTCTAGCTGGCTTAAATCTGCCACAACTTCAGCAGTTTCAAGAGCTGTAACCGTATTTCTTAAGCCACCAGATAAAGCGTTACCTTGTTTGGCACTAAAGCCACTATCATCTATGCTGAGCACAGCAACCTTTTCACCAAACACTTTGGCAGCAGCACGCAGTAAAAACGCGTCATAACTTAAGCTGTCTTGCTTTAATTCTTTAGCAACCACAGCTCTAACTTGATCTAAAGCTGCAACATCAATATAGCGTCTAATCACAACGCTAGGCGCAGCTACAGGCGCAGCCTCTTCGCTAACAGGAGCAGCAATCACAGGTAGCGGCTCGAGTTCGGCTTCTTCAGCACTGTCATTACTTTCTAGACTAACTTCTTCAGTGGCAGCTTCCACCACTACAGGTTCTTCATTTATTACGTCTTCACTTACTTCATCTTCAGTCAGTAAATCTTCAGCTACAACATCGGCTACTTCAAGTTCAGGTTCTTCAGCACCTAAACTTTCACTAGTCATGTCTTCA
>CAYGTA010000012.1:5879-16300 GCA_964352605.1 uncultured bacterium
CTAAACTTTCACTAGTCATGTCTTCAACATGTAATTCTTCAGATATTAAAGCTTCGCTCTCAACACTAACTGTTTCTAGTTCAGGTTCGAACGCATCAGCTTCTTCTACTAAGGCTTCGGCAACGCTAGCCTCTTCATGGCTCTCTTCAACAGCAGAAACCTCAACATCTTCATCTGCCAATAGGTCTACAGTATCCATAAAGTCATCATCAAAAAGATCATCACTAACTGCATCTTGGGCTACGCCAAGATCTTCAGTGATTTCTTCTGCGACCATATCAACTTCAGCTAAATTAATTTCAGGTTCCGCAAATAAATTATCGTCTAAATCACTATCAGACGCTTCGCTAGCTACAAAAAGCTCTTCATTAGCTTCTTGGAAAAGGCTATCCACATCACTGTCAACACTAAGCGAATCATCTAATAAATCATCAACTGAATCATCTTCAGCACTTAAGTCTTCAGCAAGCAAATCAGTATCAAAAAGATCATCCATCTCTTCAGAAACATCTTCAGAAACATCCGTAAATGCACTGCCTTCAGCCTCAAACCCACTCGAAAGCTCGAGTTCATCAGCTTCTAAGTCTTCAGACAAATCAACAAAGCTATCTTCTAAACCGTCAAGTTCAGTATTATCAGCATCTTCTGTTAAATCAAAATCATCAGAAAAGACATCATCTGGTAAAAGGTCAGCTAAGGCATCTGTTCCAAAGCTATCATCTGAAGCTAAATCAAGAGCTTCTTCTCCATCAGCAGAGCTATCATCATTAAATAATGAGGCAATATCTTCATCTAAATCTACACCATCATCAAAACCACTTGCAAAAAGATCAGTACTAGTTTCATTTTCTGAAGAATCAGTAGCTAATTCAGCACTATCATCATCAGCAAACATAAGATCTTCAAACTCTTCAGAAGTTTGACTTGCCTGCAAAGAAAAATCATCTTGAGTAGCAACATCATCCTCTAGGTTAAGGTCAAAAGAATCTTCAAACTCAGCCGCCACAAAAGCGTCATCAGCAACTTCTTCAGATGCAACTTCAGCTTCAGCTATAAGGCTAGCTGCAAAATCATCTTCTTCAGCTAAGCTCTCACTAAGATCATCATCAAACAAAAAGATATCTTCATCATCAGACGCTTCAGAAGTCAAATCAGCAGAATCATCAGAAAAGTCAGCTAAAAAGGCATCATCAGAAACATCTAACAAATCATCTAAATCTGTATCTAAAAGATTATCCTCAGGAGGATCTTCAACCATAGTACGAACAGGAGCAGCTTGCTGAACAGCAAAGCCTTGCGTATCTTCCTCAGGCCAAGCCTCCATACCTTCAGGCACAGGCTCCGGCGTAGGATTAATTGCTTCCTCGCCCGCCATAACCCTAGCAAGATACTCGAGCACATCTCGCTCTACGATTTTTCCGTTGGCCCCACTACCATTTAACTGTTGCCAACTTACATTGTTTTCTTCGGCTAACCGCTTTGCGAGCGGTGCAATATCAGGTTCCACGCATTTCCTCCTACTTGGGAAAACTAAAGATACACTAGCGTCCAGTCTGCCCATCCTTGAGCTAAATCGCAGCGATAATTTCCACTTTAAGCCCAAAAAGCTCTAAATTACCGCTTTATCAACGTCTTCGTGTCATATTTTTCACTCATAAGAAACGCAACTTACTAAGCTCTGTGGTGGTGGAAAACGTAGGAAAAAGAGAGTGATGATTCTATTTTAATCTAAATTTCAAGCATTAGCTATCTTTTGTAAGCAAGAACACAAAATGTAGACAAGCCTTAATCTAAAACATGCCTTTAAGGATTCCAAGCTTGAAACAAAATATCATTAATATAAGTTTGTAACGTCGCTTCACCATAAATCGTCAAACTAGCACTCACAGCGTCACCCGGATTAACCACCCGCTCGAGTAAGATTCTTTCACCTCTCTCATCAATAGTAACAAGCTTAAACCTGTAGGCTTGTTCATTTAGAGAGGCAACCCCTAAAAAGCTAGGGTCAAAGTTAAAGGGGATCTGCCTAGAATTATCGCTAGCAGCCACAGGCGCCGTATCTTCAGCTTCCGTAAGCGTTATTGAATCATTCGTAGCTGCAGCTGGTGGGCCTTGAACCACTGGAGGAGTAGGTAGCGTCGTAGTGGGTGTTGTTACGGTTGGCTCTACAGAAGGCTCTGCGATTACAAGATTAGCATTAGGGTCAACAGTAGAAACACTTGGCGTAGGCATAATAGGGGTAGGCGCAACCGAAAGATTCGTAACAGGTTCCAAAAGCCCTGCCCTATTCACAGTTAACTCAATCGGCGTGCCCCACAGCGTAAAACTAGAAGGCGCATAACTCACAATACCCGGAGCTTGCGCTTCATCTGTAATATAAGTAACCGCACCCAAAACCAAACCCGCAGCCTGAAGCTGCATTTGCGCTTGACTTAAAGGCGTACCAACAAGCTGCGGTACTTGACTAACCACTTGCGCTGACAAAGGCGCACTAAGCACCACATAGGTACCCGAGCTCACCCTATTACCCGCCTCAGGTACTTGCGCCGTAATAACATTCGGCTTATCAAAACTCACCTCAGAAGCAACCGTCTCAATATTGCGAACACCCAAAGCACGCAAACGCTCCTTCGCCTGCTCAGTCGTTAAACCCTTAACATTCGGCATTGTCAACGTAAGCGGTTCAGGCCCTCGACTCAACGTCATAGAAACTCGAGTACGCCCACTCGCCAGAACACCCGGCGCAGGATCTTGTGCCACCACACGACCCTCTTCAGCATCACTAAAAACATAGTTCACTTCGCCCAACTCGAGTCCTAAGTTTGTAAGCATGTCAGTCGCATTTTTCTTAGTAATATCAATCATAGAAGGAATCGTAATGCGCACATTAGGTCTATTTACACCCACCGCAACAGTGCGTCCTTGCCGCACAATTTCACCCGCAGCAGGACTCTGCGAAGACACCGCATTCACAATGGCATTATCAATATCTTCTTCAAATACAATAGGCTCGAGTCCAAGTTGCTCGAGTATGCCAATGGCCTCTTCACTCGGTAAACCTATTAAGTTAGGGAGTCTTTGCTCATCAACAGCAAAGTAACGCCTTAGCGTTAAGCCTGTTAGACCTGTAAGAATAAGCAAACTGAGAATCGCCAGTAAAACCCGACCCCACCTTATACTCGAGCGTTCTTTTTGACGGGCTTGTAAATCTTGAGTCACGCGCAAAGTCTAGCATGTGAAGGTCTTTTAAAGCATTGTTGATTAAACGAAAGCCTAAGTTTAGCGTTTCATTAACAATGCTTTAACCATCTTTAAGCAAAAAAGCATTTTACTTTGGTTCGGCTTTATATATGCTCGACTACGCACTCGCCACCAGACCTTAAGCTATGATAAAAACGTGTCAGAACAAAACCCTATTAAACACTTAAGTTACCTAAACACTTTAGCAGCAGATCACCCTGAAATCCTCAACAACCCTGAGCTTAATGCCCTCTGGAAAACCCAGCATCACTACGCCGTAAGCCCCACCCTCATAGTGCACGCAAGCCTAGAAGAGCACTATTACAAACTCAATAACTTGCCAGCACAACTCAGTCGGCTCTTCAAACACGTCAACTTACAAAACCCAGACGAAGACGACATAGAAGAACTCGAGCCTGTTGCGCTCGCTTTATTTAAGAAGCACTTTCTTTTAGACGAAGATATTGACAAGTTCTATGAAGCCCTGCAAACGCTAGGTAATAAAGTTTGTTTACGTAGTCCTAGTAAAAAAGGAAAAAGCTTCAGTAAAGGCCGCCCCACACTGATAGCCTTAAAAGAGCATTGGGCAAGCAACTGGACCTTTAACGCCATTATGGATAGGCTAGAAAATAACCAAAGCATAGCCGTTGAAGCGAGCCCTGTTTTAATTCAAGCAGTCAGCACAGGTGAGCCCATAGTAAATCAAGGCGTAAATACGTTTTTAGCTAAAGAGGTCAAGCTTTACCTAGACGTAAATAATCATATTACCCAAATCGAATCTCTAGTTGGCTAAAAGACGCAGTTTTCTAAACCTAAACAGCTAAGGTATGCTTATGCCTTGGTTAGTTAAACGCCCCCTCCCAACCGAATCAGAAAAACAACTACAGCATTTCATTGCTGAACTTGCTGAACAGTTTGATGATGCCAGTAGCAACCGCAATGAAGTTGTTAGGAATACCTTAGCTGAACTCATGCATGGAGAGAGCTATGACAGCCTTGCAGAACGCCTGCCCATGACGGCCTTCGCACTCGACCCCCAAAACATCACTTTTGAAGCAGAATTCTACATAGCTACTGAGCAAACAAAATTCCAACACGTCAAACCCCTATTATGGCTCTGGAAGAATCTAGACTTAACCCCCTTAGGGCAATCTACTCACAGTGGCACCGAAATAAGAAGAATGCTAGCTCAACGCATTTTCAAACGCGCAGGCAAAAACCTAAAAATCTTTCAAAATGTAGAAGTCTCAGTTGGCTACAATATAGAAGCCGGCGATAACGTCACTATTCATAGAAATGTCTTCATAGATGACATAGGTGGCGTAACCCTACATGACGACTCGAGCTTAAGTGACTACGCTAATATTTACTCTCACACGCATAGTGTTTTAGATATGCCAGACGTAACCCTAAAACCTACCGTTATTGGCAGAAATGTGCGTGTTGCTTACCACGCAACTGTCTTAGCAGGTAGTGTCTTAAGTGATGACAGCATGATGGGTGCTATGGCACTGGTAACCCGTGACTTTGAGCCTCACGTGATTGGCTTGGGTATACCTGCCAAACCAAGAATCTGGAAAGAACGCGAAGGCAACCCTGACTTTGAAACACTCATTGTAAATTCAAATACCTACCCAAAGCCAGCAGAAATACGCGCTAACCCTGAATTCAACCCTGACTCACCTTTTAAAGAGAAAAAGTAAGAACTAAAAGAGGCCTTACGCATTTGTCTAAGATCAAACTTGCAACGCCTCTTTTAAAAAGCCTATCTTAACTTAGCTAACGCCTTACGAATAAGTGATTCTGCCTTATCATCAGGATTCGCGATAGCAAGCTCAGCCACAGCACCCTTAACCTGCGACTCACGATAACCAAGCGCAAGCAACGCCTCAACTGCATCATTCCCCGCATCATTAAGTACCGACTTAGGTCTAACCGCACCTGACGCAGCCATAAGATGCTCAGGCAACTTATTCTTCAAATCAAGAATCATGCGCTCAGCCGTCTTCTTACCCACCCCCGGCGCACTCGAAAGCAAGCCTGCATCCCCCGTAATAATTGCACTCGCAATCATCGTCGTAGGCAACGAAGACAAAATCGCCAAGCCCAACTTAGGCCCAATACCCGACACGCTAATCAAATACTTAAACAAACTCAACATATCCTCAGCATGAAAGCCATACAGCGACAAATCATCCTCTTTAACCACCAAATGCGTACTCAAACGAATCGCCGCACCCACCTTACAATTCTGCAATGTTGCCTTAGGCGCAAAGACCTCAAAGCCAAACGCACCCGCCTGCATCACAACCGACGAATCACGCACCTCACTCACAATCCCATCAAGAAAGCTAATCATAAAATTGAAAAAATGAAAAAATGAAAAATTGACATAAACATCTAACTCCTTTTATGCATCTTTAAATACTTAATAAAGCCTGCCAGTTGTTTTGATAAACTAATAGCATCCTTATGCAACGAAGTGAATTGACTTTCAGATAAGTACTTACGATCTAAAGCAAGGTAAAACTGAGCTCTCACTTCTGCAGCAGACGCTTTTGCATAATTTTGAAAAAGTATGAATTCTTTAGGACTAAATCGGTCAAACCCCTCAGCAATATTAGACATGATTGAAATAACGGCACGCCTCAATTGATCTCTAAGGGCAAAATCTTTATTAAAAAGCTGCCCATCAGACGCATCATAAATAGCATTAGCGAATACTCTGGCATCTTGCCATACTTGTATATCTTCAAATCGCTTAATCTGCCTCATTTTTCATTTTCTAACTTTTCCATTTTCAGCCTTCTTCAAATAAGGGGGCGAAGATGGCTTCGTAGTTTATATCGTTTAGGGTTTCACAGGCAGTTAAGCGCATAGCGTACTCGAGTTCTGCCTTTAGGTTAGCTAGGGGGCGGTCTGTGTGTACAATGACGGCGTCTGCGCCTACGGCTAGGTATCTGAAGATGTCTATGCCGTGTCTTATGGGTCCACTTGCGTATATGTCTATCATGCCGGCTACACTGTCGAATACTTCTGGGAAGATATCTATGGTGGCTGGGCCTTGTAAGTGTTGAGCTACGCCTGAGTGAACAACGATGGCTTCTAGGCTTGCTTCCATAGCCACAATGGCATCTTGGGGGCTTGCTATACCGTAAGCCCAGACGGGGCAGCCTGCGGCGGCCCTCAATTCAGCTAAGTCTTCTTTGGTTTTGGGTCGCCAGCTGTTACTACCATAAGGTGACGTAAACGCTAGAGGAGTAAAATCTAAAGCTATGGCTGCTACATTTCTGGCTGAGAGTTTGCGCACAATGGGCATAATTTCACCCATTTTGTCGGTTTCTACTAACGCTATGGCTTTGCTAATAGATTCTTCTTTTTGTGCCAGTAAAATAGTTGCGTCAACTAGACTAAGTGAAGTTAGCTCGAGTTTGCTTGGGCTGCTATCTATGAGCGGAATGATAGGTGCGTTGAGGCTTTGCTCTAGAATGATGCTTTGGGTACTTACTGTGTGTACGTCATGCAGCACGCGTGCTAAGAGTTGATAGCGGTCAAGCGCAAGTATGTCTTTGTCTGGCATTGTAAGCAGTGTACCAATTTAACGCTTAGGCTTGTTTGAACTGGAGTCTTCCCTATTGAGTTTATGTGGGTTTTGGTTTCTACTAATTTTATGAAGCGTCCTTTTATTGTTATTGCTGGTGCAAGTGGTGTAGTGGGTAGACATTTGGTAGCTGAGGCGTTGTCTCGCTATGACGTTAAAGTTTTAACACGAAAGCTTGATGGTAGTGAACCCAAAGGTAGCGAAGCTATTATGTGGAACCCACAAGCAGCCAAACAAAATGATGAAGCAGAACTCGAGCGTTTGGCTTCTGTTTTTTCAGGTGCTAGGGCAGTTGTTAATTTGGCAGGCGCATCTATTGGTGAGGGTCGCTTTAATGAGGCACACAAGGCCTTAGTGCTTAGTAGTCGACTTGAAAGTACAGCAACACTTAAGGAAGCCTTTTTGCGTGCTGAGTCTAAACCCAATATGTGGTTTCAGGCGTCTGCTATTGGTTTTTATGGTGATCGTGGAGATGATGTTCTGACCGAAACTTCAGAAGCTCAGAAGGGTTTCTTTTTATCTGATGTATCACAAGCTTGGGAGCAAGCTGCAGCAGCGGTTGCTGAGCATACACGCTTAGTAATCGGGCGACTTGGTGTGGTACTTGCTAAAGATGCGCCTGCATGGCAAAAAATGGTTTTACCCATTAAGTTATTTGTCGGTGGACCTTTAGGTAGTGGTCAGCAGTGGTACGCATGGATAGATGCAGATGATGTAGCCAAAATCATGTGTTACTTAATAGCTGACAGTAGCAGTGAAGGTGTTTTTAACTTGACTGCACCAAATCCTGTTAGGCAAGTTGATTTAGCCAAAGCTGCCGCAAAAGAATTAGGGCGACCTGCATTTATGCCAGTACCTGAATTTGCACTCAAAATTATATTAGGTGAAGCTGCCGATTATCTGCTACTAACCAGCGCCAAAGTATTGCCAGAGCGTTTAACAAAGCAATCTTTTGCCTTTGACTACCCAAGCATTGAAGCTGAAGTGAAGCATTTACTCAATTAAAAGAAGCTCGAGTTTAAACTCGAGCTTCTTTTAATTTCTGATTTTGCCGCTGCGTTTAGGCTTCTTCTGTGCCTGTTTGCGCGCCTTCAACCATTTGTATTTTTTCTGCTTTGTAGCTTGCGTAGCGCTCTATTTCTGGCTTGGCTTTGTTGAGTGTCCAGAGCAAAACGGCAACATCATCTGCTAAACCTAAAGGCCCCATGAAACGCTCTGGGAGTAAATCAATGGGTGATACTAGGTAGGCGAGTGCGCCAATGCTTAGGTATTTGGTTTGCTTATCTACTTCAAAGTCTTTATCTATAGTCATGTCGTAAATAGCACGAATGTCTTGCCATGAATCACCGAGTTTATCTTTTACAAGCGCAAAAGATTTCTCGAATTCGCTTTTAATTTGATCCATGGTTGAAGGGTCATTGGCTAGATTTTCCATTTTGTTACTGGTTAATACTTTTTCAATCTGATCGTTTGATATTGACATTTTAGACCTCCCAAAAAATTTCCCCCTGAGCTTAAGCTAGCATATCTTTTTATGACTTTCTTAAGCCTTAAGAGATAGCCATGCTACGCTTTAACTTTTGTCTTTGTAAAATATCCCAAACAACCAGCACAATACTAAGAAAAACAGCAATCTGAATAATTTGTAAAACAGTCTGGAAGGCAGCCACTTGCGTTGCTGCCGGTGCATCTGTAGCAGCTATGCCAGAAGGTACTCGAGCTGCTACTCTTACGGCCCAGAGGGTACCTATAACAGCTATACCTGAGGTTGAACCAAGAGTGCGGGTGAGGGCCAGCAGACCACCAGCTACACCAGAACGTGCTTGATCAACTGCGCCCATAATGGCACTGTTGTTGGGTGATTGGAAGGTTGCCATGCCTAAACCCACAAAGACAAATCTAAAAATAAAACCAAGAATGGTGGTATCCGTAGCAATAGTACCCATAAGCAGATACCCTGCAAGCAAAAACACTAGACCAACAAGCGTAACAGGCCGCTCACCATAACGATCTGCCAAACTACCCGCTAAAGGTGCCACAAGTACCAAAATGACAGGCGTTACAGACATAATAAAACCTACTGTGCGCACAGGATGCCCCAGAACATTCATAAGGTAAAAAGGAATGAGTAAAACCGTACCTGAAATAGCCACAAAAGTAATAAAGCCCGTAATAAGACCTACGCTCAATTGCGGATTTTTAAATAACGTCAAATCAATAATAGGGTCAGAAACACGACGCTCGAGTGTTATAAAGGCAATACCCATGACAGCACTGGTGGCAAATAAAGCTAAAATACGTGTTTCAGTAAAGCCTATGTCTTGCCCAAATGTTAAAGCTAAAAGTAAACTAAGCAGCGTTAAAAAGAGTAAAAAGGCACCTGCAATGTCGAAACGTTGATTGCTTGCTCTTTCGTACTTGGGGAGGTACCGAATGGCTAACAGAACGGCAATGACACCCGGAATAAAAGTTATTAAGAAAATCCAGCGCCAAGATAGAAGATCAGCAAGCAAACCGCCTAAGGTGGGGCCAGCGACCACGCCTAGAGATAAAATAGACCCGTTTAAGCCAATAGCTTTACCGCGTTCTTCTTTTGGAAAAATGTCTGTAATAATGGCTAAACCTAGTGCGGTTAAAAAAGCGCCACCCAAACCCTGAATGACTCTAAAAACAATAAGAATGGTCATGCTTGGTGCAAACCCACACAGCAAGCTACCTAGTGTAAATACTATGTAGCCTGCAATATATAAAGATTTTTTACCCACCATGTCCGCTAAGCGCCCAACTATAGGTAGTAGCGTGCCTGTAGCCAAAAGGTAAGAAAGCACAACCCACTGCACCACATTAAACTCAGTTTCAAAAGAAGCCATAATGGTAGGTAAGGCAACATTAACGCTGGTAAACATAAGTGAACCCATAAAGCCACCTATAGCGGTAACAAAAAGAACTAACCATTTTCGTGTCTGAGGTGCCGCTTGACTCATAAGCTATTACTTCCTAAAAATTTGAATTAGAACTTTTCTAGTCAATTCCATAAAACGCGTTCATTTAATGCAAGCTAGGCAGGCAATCACTCTGAATGAAGCTAAGTGCAGCAATACCTTCATAAGCTAAAAACTATTACTACTAGAGCATAAATAAGAAATTCTGAATGTCAGGTACAGCTAGTTTAAATACATTATTTCAAATAAGCCCAGTAGAACACTAGCAAGCTTAATGAGGCTACTACCTCTGTATTTTTCACTCCAAAACAGATTTACTACAAGGCCTCTAAACTGATAACAAAAAGATAAAAACTCGAGTTCGGTAAAGTTCTTTCAGCAAACACGCCAAACGCCAATGAGAAGAATCTTACATCAAGAAAGCTGTGATAGTTTTGTAAGACCCAAACTGCTACTTTTAATTCAAGAAATACACGCCCTAAGGAGAACCGCTTCAACATGATGTATTCAATGGACGTCAATGACAAGGTTCAGCACCTATCAACCGAAGAACTAAGCACCATCATCAACAAATGCGAATCTGCTATTGCTAACGGCTCAGCCGAAATAGAAGACTACGAAGCTTTTGTACTCTGCCA
>CAYGTA010000012.1:16400-25015 GCA_964352605.1 uncultured bacterium
TTAGATAACAACCAAACCATAACCGTACGCATAAACGACCGTGGCCCCTTCGCCCGTGGACGCATAATTGACCTATCACGCGCTGCAGCAGAACAAATCGACATGATAAGAACAGGTACCGCTCGAGTGCGCCTAGAGATACTAGATTCAGCTTTAGAAGCCCCCACCCCAGTAGCACCACAAGCAGCAACAGAAGTAACAACAGAAACTATCATTGAAGCCTCAGGCCCAAGCACTCAAACACCCCAAGGCAACACCCGAATCGCCTCAGACTTACAACTCACAGGATTTAATGTAATAACAGAAAAACACCCCGTAGGAAGCCTACTTATATTCTCAAACCAAACACAAAGCATCATGGTTCGAGTAAGCAGCAACAGCATGCCCCTATCAAGCGGTGTAGACTTCTTCGTAGCGCCAGACCTACTCAGCAGACTTGGCGAAACCATAATCGTACTAACAGAAGCTAAATAAACGCATACCCCACACTCGAGCGCAAATGAAGCACCCGACCAGACTCACCTACAAACTCGGTCAACAAAACCTTACAAAGCTCGAGCTTTTTAGCACTACACACAACCCCTAACGTTGGCCCTGCTCCTGACAAAAACGCAGCATAAGCACCCGCGTTCATCAACTTAGCTTTCGTCTCAATTAAGTTAGGCACAAGAGGCGCACGAAAAGGCTCATGTACCCTATCTTCAGATGCAAAACGTAGCAACTCAGGCTTATCTTTCGTAACAGCCAACCCCCACAAAGCTGCCCGACTCGCATTAAACACAACATCCTCACGACTATAAACGCTAGGCAAAACCCCACGCGCTTCAGACGTTAAAAGCTCAAATGAAGGCACTCCAAAAAGCAACTCCCAGCCTTCAGGAACCCCCAAAGACTCACAAACATAAGAATCAGTTGCAAATACAGACGCAGTAAAGCCACCAAACACAGCAGGCGCCACGTTATCAGGATGCCCTTCCTTCTCAGCTGTCAACTGAAAAACACCCTCACGACCCAAACGCCCATCCAGAAAAGCATCTGCCAAAGCAACCCCCGCCACCAAAGCCGCAGAAGAAGACCCCAAACCACGCGCCAAAGGAATAGGATTAGACACCCGAAACGTAACACAAGGCGCAACTTCTCCTACACGCTCAAATGCAGCCCGAAAGCCCTCATGCATAAGATTGCTAGGTGAATCAGGCAAACTACCCTCACCTGAGTAAAAAAAATGATCTTCACTACTAAACTCAGCTGTCACCTCAAGAAACAAAGAAACAGCTAAACCCAAACAATCAAACCCAGGCCCCAAATTAGCACTCGTAGCAGGAACACGCACTCTAAACACGAGCGCTAGCCTAACCCTAATAACAAGCGTCGCGAATAAAGCAACTTACAAATTAAGGAAACAAGCACTTAGCTAAATTGTTTTTACAAGCTGCGCATTAATGATTTTTTCATCTTGTGTAACTAACGTTGCATTAAGAATCTTAGCGGTCGCAACAATAAGCCTATCAGCAGGGTCACGATGAAAACTGTCTGGCAAATTAGCGACCTCCGCTGCTATCTTCGTGCTTATTCGCACTCGAGTTATAAGAGGCGCAGAAGTAACCTGCTCGAGCCAAAGATCTAAATTGGGAATGCTAATTCGTTTTAAGCTACAAAGCGTTGCTATTTCCCAAAGGCTAATATCTGATAGATAGAGGGGATTATCAGCTGTTGCAGCCATAATAATCTGCTCATGTTGTTTATCTAATTTGGGGCTTTGTCCTGAGTAATGAAGAAGCACATGGGTATCTAGCAAATACTTCAATGCCTACAGTTCTCCACGTTCAGCATCCCAAGCATCTGCTGGTAAAGGAGGTTCTATAATGTCACCCAAAATCTCGATACTTCCTTTGAGCTTATGTAAAGGATGCTCTTCTTCAGGTACTTTCGCAGGATTTAACTCAGCTATAGGCTTACCATGCTTAAGAATAACAATCGTCTCCCCTGTTTTTTTAACCTCTTCTAAAACAGCAAAACACTTTGTTTTAAATTCACTTGCGTTCATCTCTTTCATAACGATCAGTCTAAACGACCAGTTGAAGTGAGTCAATAAAAACTCGAGCTAAACAACTCTAAGTATCTCTATGAAGATACTTAGATAGCTACAACAGGTAAAGCTTTAATCACTGCATCTGTAAAAGCTTTTGTGCCTCTTGTGCCACCTAAGTCTTTGGTTGGGTCTTCGGCTAGGGCAGCTTGTACGGCTTGTTCTATAGCGTCAGCTGCTGCTACTTCTTTGAGGCCAAAACGTAGCATCATGGCAGCTGAGAGCATGGTGCCAACTGGGTTAGCTACGCCTTTGCCTGCTATGTCGGGTGCGCTGCCGTGTACGGGTTCAAATAGACCTACGGTGCCACCTAAACTTGCGCTAGGTAGTACACCTAGACTGCCAGGTATGACGGCTGCTAGGTCACTTAATATATCGCCGAATATATTGCTGGTTACAACAGTATCAAATTGAGTGGGGTTGCTAGCTATTTGCATAGCTGCGTTATCTACGTAAAGGTGGTCGAGTTCTATTTGTGGGTATTCACTTTCATGTATGCCTACTACTATGTCTCGCCAAAATTGACTTACATCTAGTACGTTAGCTTTATCTACGTTGGTTAGTTTTCCACCACGTAAAGTAGCACTTTCAAAACCACTTCTGGCTATGCGTTCAACTTCGTAGCGTTCATAAACCATGGTGCTTACGCCTTTGTCTTTTTCAACGTAGCTGGGTTTACCAAAATATATACCGCCTGTTAGCTCTCTTATAATGAGCATATCAGTACCTCTAGCAACTTCTGTTTTTAGAGGGCTTAGATGCTCGAGTCCTTCAAAGACTTTAACAGGTCTTAGGTTTGCGTAGAGGCCTAGGTGTTTGCGTATGCCTAAAATGCCGCTTTCGACTCTTAGTTCGCGGGCAACTTTGTTCCATGGGTGGTCACCAACAGGGCCGCCTGCTGAGCCCATGAGTACAGCGTCTGCTTGGCTGCAGGCTTCTTTGGTTTCTTCGGGTAGCGGGTGTCCGTGGCTTTCTAAGGCGTTGCCTCCGAAGGGTAAGCGGGTGTAGTTGAAGGTTAGTTTATGTTGCTCTGCTACTACATTGAGTACTTCTATGCTTGCGTCTATAACTTCTGGGCCTATAAAGTCGCCGGGTAGTACGGCTATGTTGTAGGTTTTCATGGTTTTTCTCCTTAGGGTTTAGTGGCTAGTATGATTGCCATGGGCATTTCGAAAGTTTCTGCGTTACCATTTTTATAGTTTATCTTGAATGTTTGCTTGGCTATTTCAGGTGCGTTTCTGAAGAGTTTTCTTACCTTTTCGGCTTGTTCTGGGCTGGGGTTTTGTCTAATTATCCAGCTTTCTGCGTTACTTGGGTAGCGAGTCTCGCTATCCCCTGCTATCCAGTTTAAGCCTGATTCTTTTATGAAAGTTTGCCATTCTGAAAGGTAGTAAGCTCTTAAGTGCGTTGGGTCTCTAGTGACTTCTAGCTGGTGATACCAGTCGTTCACGGCCTCACTTGGAGTTACTTCGTCAACAATAACCAGTCTGCCAGTGGGTTTTAAAACCCGGTGAAGCTCGAGTATGGTTTTTTGTATGTTGGGGTGGTGGTGTAGGGTGTGGCGTGCGGTGATTATGTCGAAGCTATTGTCTTCAAAGCCTGTTTGTTCACTTGTTCCGTCTATGAATTTTATATTTTTAAAGTGTCCGTAGGCTTCTTGCGCAGCTTGTCGCATGCCTTCTGCAGGGTCTAGACCATAAACGTATTTGGCGTGTTCGGCTAGTGCGGCGGCGGTGTGGCCTGTTCCTGTACCAATGTCTAGGCAAATGTCTGTGGCTTGGGGTCTAGCTAAGGCAATGAGTTTGGGTAGGGATAGTCCGTGCTTGTGGGGGCTACTACTGGCGTAGTTTTGACCTAAGCGTGACCATGAGGCTGCTATTTTTTCGACATTTGGGTCCATTTACTTGCCTAATATGTAGGTGGGTTGTCCGTCTAAGCTAGTTTGGTTTTTTTCTTCCCAGTAGGCTTTTATGCCGTCTTCACCTTTTTTTGTGGCCCATTCTTTTAGGGTGGGTCGGTCTTCTTTAAAGTCCATGTAGGGTACAGCAAATCCGCATGAGGTTTGGACCATTTCAACCTTCATATCGTATATTTGTCGGCTACCGGGCAAGTCTGGGAAATGCTGGCTTAGTTCAGCCCATTCTTTATCGTAGGTATGGGTTGTTTTGGCTGTACCGTAGAGTCTTAATATCATGGGGTTACCTTCAAAGGCGCAGAACATTATGGTCATGCGAGGGTTATCTTGAAGGTGTGCGGCAGTTTCATTTCCACTGCCTGTTACATTGAGCCAGAGTACTCTGTTTTCATTTATTACCTTTAGGCTGTCCATGCCTTTTGGGGATGTATTTACGCGCCCGTCGGTGGCTGCTGTAGCAACAAAGAAAAGATGTTGTTTTTCAATGAAATCTTTATGCATACTTAAGATTGAGTCGTACTGTTTACCCATGATTCACCCTTTCAGGTTTGGGTGGAAAGTGAGTTTATCTTTTCACCTTTCACTTTCCACTCTTTTGTTTTAAACGTATGGTAAGTTTCCTGCTGTTTCGCTTATAGCTGCGTCATTTTCTAAGAGTTCTGCTATGGGGTCCCAAAGTCCGTTTACAAAGCCATCTTTTGCACTGTGTTTTATGCTGACTTTATAGTCTTTGCCGTTAACTGTGACGGTTTCATTGACAACATCTATGTCTATTTCAGTGTCAGGCTTAGCTTCTATCACGGCTGCCATTTCTAAAATCTGCTCAGTGCTTGCTTCTACACAAGGCATACCTAGAGTTGCACTATTTCCGTAAAATATTTCAGCAAAACTTTCACCAATAATGGCGTTAAAGCCTGCTCTGCGAATTGCTTGTGGCGCATGTTCACGTGATGAGCCGCAGCCAAAGTTACTACCTACGAGCATGATGCTGGCATTAGCGTATTTTGCTTCGTTGAGAATATGATTTGTTTTATTGCCATTTTCATCAAAACGAACGTCTCGAAACAAAAAGTCACCAAGACCATCAAAGGTAACAACTTTCATGTAGCGTGCTGGAATAATTCTGTCAGTATCGACATCTTGCCCAGGAATGTAAACACCTTTTCCTGATACTTTGGTTATTTTTTCTAATGCCATGATTTAACTCTCCTTAAATGTAGTCATCAATTTTGATGTGTTTAGGGTTTTAACTGTTTTTTTCTCTGTTTCATCAACAAGAAGCTGAAATACATCAGGTCTTGCATAATGCCCTACTGGGTCAAAGTCATATTTTGCTTTTGTAATTTCGTTTTTGTCTATTTCTGCTGTAAGTATAGTTTCTTTGCCAAACACAGGTCCTGCAAGTAGCTGGCCTTGAGGGCTTACAATGCAACTCCCCCCATTAATCAATACAGTTTCTGGGTCATTACCATAGGCTGTTTCAAAATCATGTGGGTAATGTTTCCGTTGACAAAAAGCATTGGCCGATAAAACAAAGCAGCGTCCTTCTAAAGCAATATGCTGCATCGAGTGGGTCCAGCGTTCACGGTTATCAACGGTAGGTGCACAATAAATCTCTATGCCTTTAGAGTAAAGCGTTGTACGGTAAAGGGGCATATAGTTCTCCCAGCAAATCGCACCCCCTAAATTACCTAAAGGAGTCTTAAATACAGGCATGGTTGAACCATCTCCCATACCCCAGACAAGCCGTTCAGCTGCGGTTGGCATGAGTTTACGGTGTTTACCCAAGTAGAAACCTGCATCGCTAAAAAATAAGATTGAGCAGTACAGGGTACCCAGTTCGCGTTCAATAACACCCACAACCAAATGCATCTTGGTTGATCTAGCTATTTCTGATAATTGCTCAACCACGGGTCCTGGAACATCAATGGCGCTATCCCAGTATCTTGCATACCAATCATGAGAGCCTGCTAGTCTTTCGCCCATAACCGTATTAAAGCTGTGGCCTTTTGGGTAACCTCCAATAAAAGCTTCAGGAAAAACTGCAAGGCTTGCCTTTTGGCTGGCAGCATCTTGGCTAAGATCAGCAAGTTTCTCTAACGTTTGAGGCGTGTCAAACGCTAGTGAGGCGGCCTGTATTACAGCAGCAGTAAAATGATTCATGTGAGATTCTCTTGACTTAGTTTTGTACAAATCATGATGCTCGTACCGTAAGCTAAAGTGGCACAGCGCAAATCATCTTGCGATTCTAAAAAAACTTTTAAAGCATGTAACTGCTGAGGAATCTTTTGAAGTACCAAATCAGGCACCCCAGCAACAGGCTCGAGTGTTTCTTTAAGGCGGTTGTTCATGTCATCTATAATGTACATACCCCCTGTTTTAAGTAAATTTAGGGCTAATTCAGGTTGCTCTAATTTACCAGGCCATGTATCTGCAAAAATAAGGTCAAACTGTTCACTTTGAAGGTCTTTGAGTAGTTCTAAGCCGTCTTGTGTTTTTATGCTTATTCTTGGGTCTTTAGCTAAATGCTTGTGTGCTACAGCTGTCGTTCTAGCATCATCATCTACCGTGATAAGACTCGAGTGTTTATCCATTCCGTCTAGCATCCATGCGCTTGCAAGGCCTGTGCAGGTACCTAATTCCAAGAAACTTCCTGCTGGCTTTGTAGCAACAAGAGCACCTAGAAGTTCCCCTATACTCTGATCTGACACCATGTCAGACCCTAGTTTTTGGGTATCTTCTTTAATTGCTTTAACGCTTTTTGGAATGCTCATATTTTTTTCAGATGAGTGGACAGTCACTCATCTGAATATCTCGTTTCTTAAGCGGCAACTGCGCCGTGACCTACGTTGCCAAAGACTTCTCTTGCGTCACTTACCTGTCCTGTTACGGCTGCTGCGACTACCATGACTGGGCTCATTAACACAGTGCGGCCTGTTGGGCTACCCTGACGACCAATAAAGTTACGGTTACTGGTTGAAGCGCAAAGTTGGTCACCCACAAGTTTATCTGGATTCATGGCTAAGCACATGCTGCAACCTGCAGCGCGCCACTCAAAACCTGCTTCTTCAAAAATCTTGTCAATACCGCGTTCTTTACAAGCTATACCTACAAGTTGCGAACCTGGTACTGCAATAGCTTTAACACCCGCAGCTACTTTTTTGCCTTTAAGGTACTGAGCAGCTTCTTCAAAGTCAGTTACACGACCATTGGTACAGCTACCAAAAAAAGCAACATCTATCTTGGTTCCTTTAATGGCACTGCCCGGCTCGAGTTGCATGTGTTTGAGCGCTAAGTCTACGCTTTCTTTGTCTTCGTCTTTGCTGTTTTCTACTGTCGGTACGTGTTCACTTATAAAAATAGCTTGACCTGGGTTTATGCCCCATGTGACGGTGGGTTCTATGTCTTCTGCTTTTATGGTTACGACATCATCGTAGTTGCAATCAGCGTCACTGGCATAGGATTTCCAGAGTTTAACAGCGTCATCCCAGTCTTCTTGAGTAGGTGAGTAAGGGCGTCCTTTTAAGTAATCAAAAGTAGTTTGGTCTGGGTTTACGTAACCGCAGCGCGCACCACCTTCAATAGACATGTTACAAACCGTCATGCGTTCTTCCATGCTCATGCGCTCAAACACCGTGCCACCGTACTCATAGGCGTAGCCAAGCCCTCCATTTACACCGAGTACACGAATGATATGTAGAATCACATCTTTTGCGTAAACACCAGGTTGAAGTTCACCTTCTACATTTATGCGGCGCACTTTGAGTTCACTCATAGCCATGGTTTGGGTTGCAAGAACATCTCTAACTTGACTCGTACCAATACCAAAGGCAATGGCGCCAAAGGCACCATGGGTAGCCGTATGACTATCCCCACAAGCAATAGTTGTACCGGGTTGCGTTATGCCTTGTTCAGGGCCAACCATATGCACAATGCCTTGCTCACCACTATAAATATCAAACATTTTGATATTAAATTCCTCCGTGTTTTTACGGAGTTCTTTAATCATGGCGTCAGCAAGCTTATCTTCAAAAGGCTCAACCCGACTATGTGTAGGCACAATATGATCAACAGTTGCAAAAGTACGCTCAGGGTGCCTTACGCCTAAACCAAGATCACGAAGCATGCCAAAGGCCTGCGGACTGGTCACCTCATGAATAAGATGCGTGCCAATAAAAAGTTGTGTTTGACCATTGCTAAGCTTACCAACCGCATGCTCTGCCCAAACTTTTTGATAAAGATTTTGTCCCATAATATTGAAGGAAGAAGAAAAAGGAAAAAAGAAGAAAAACCTAAATAGATTTTCTTCACTATTCTTTGTTCTTAACCTTACTCCTTTCATAAAAAAACCCTCGAGTATGGCTCGAGGGGAATCAACGTAATTAAGATTTACTTATCTACAATTAATAACCCAATGATTCTGGCAGTAAAACAGTTTGCCAGAGATTAATAACGCGAATACGGCGTCGTTGAATTGGAACATTAATCATCACACAGAGTATAAGCATGGCTTTCACTTATGTCAACGCAAAAAGATGCGTTTAGGTACACTAAGCTTAATTTCAGTCAAAATACTAAGCTCGAGTTTGGTATTTTAGGTTAGCTTATGTT
>CAYGTA010000013.1:0-15832 GCA_964352605.1 uncultured bacterium
GAGTACGCTCTGACCCACTCAGTCTTATGACACTTTCTAAGCAGTTTAGTATAAGAAGCCTATCAAGTGATATTCTTTTAGACATACATTAAGATTGATGGGTGGCACATGAAAATAACTCGAGTTACACCTTTTTTGGTTGAGGGTATTAAGTATAATTGGACGCTTCTTAAGCTTGAGACAGATACGGGGGTTCATGGTTGGGGTGAGGCTACCAATTGGCCGGGTTCGCCACTCATTGAGGCCGCGTGTCAACATGCGGGTGAGCGTATTTTGGGTCTAGATGCTAGGCAGATTGATTTTATCTGGACAAAACTTTACAAAGATTTAAACTGGTTGGGTCAGGCTGGGCCTGTCATGAGTGCCATTAGTGCTATTGATATGGCCCTTTGGGATATTCAGGGGAAAACTTTAGGGGTTCCTATTTATCAGCTTTTGGGGGGTAAATACCGTGACAAACTTAAGCTTTATGCTAATTACTGGTTTACCAAAGGCGATCACTCAGCAGCGTCTTATGCAGAGCAGGCCAAAGCTGTGCTTAACGCAGGTTTTACAGCTTTAAAGTTTGACCCGTTTGCACATGTCAGTTATCTTTATGGTGACCATTTAGCCCCTGATTTAGCGCTCTCAAGTGAACAAAAAGAGCGTGCCATTAGTATTACCAAAGCAGTGCAAGAGGCGGTGGGCCCAAACATTCAACTGGCCATTGAAACGCACGCTATGCTTAACGCAGCTACCTCTATTGAAATGGCGCTAGCTATAAAAGAGGCAGGCATTAACTGCATGTGGTACGAAGAGCCAGCCCCACCAGAAACCCCTGATGCTATAGCAGATATTAAACGCCGTATTGGCTTAGCTGTAGCTGTTGGTGAGCGTTTGCATAGCCGTTATATGTTTAAGCCCATTCTTGAAAAGCAAGCTGCAGATGTGCTTATGCCAGACATAACGCGCTGTGGGGGCATTAGTGAAATGAAAAAAATAAGTACCCTAGCTGAAACCTTTAATGTGCCCATAGCGCCTCATAATCCAAACGGACCGCTTTCAACCATAGCTTCAGCACATGTCATGGCAAGCATTCCGAACTTTTTCAGGCTCGAGTTTATGTTTCAAGATGTACCTTGGCGAGATGCTGTGTTGTCACACCCTATGCCTATTGAAGACGGCTTTTTTATGCTGCCGGACAGACCGGGCTTAGGCTTTGATATTAATGAAGAAGAGCTTGCCAAACATCCGGGAGTTAGAATGGCAAGAGAAGGTTTTTATGTCTAAGGCAAACACAGGATCTTTTACCAGCGTGTTTCTTTAAAAACCCAAGCGGGTTGTTTTGCTCGCATGGCTAGTTCATCATTACGTTCTTTTATGCCACAGTTGTTGTAACGTTCATTCAACATAGCTAAAGCGTCACGGTCAAGCTCAACCCCTAAACCTGCGCTTTTAGAAATCATTATTGCGCCATCATGAAATGCTGGTGGGTTTACAACAACATCTTCATATTGCCACGGGTAGTGGGTATCACAAGCAAAATCTAAATTGGGTACAGCAGCGGCAACATGCGCCATGGCTGCTAAAGAAATACCGACATGCGAGTTAGAGTGCATAGATAAGCCCCGCCCAAAGCTTTGACAAATTCGACCAAGTTCAACGGTTGCGCGCAAGCCACCCCAAAAATGATGGTCACTCAAAATAATATCCTCAGAACCTAAAGCGATAGAGCTAGGAAGGGCTTCAAAAGAAGTCGTACACATATTGGTAGCTAAAGGTATTTTGAGTTCTTTTCTTAATTTTGCCATTGAAACTTGAGACCGAACAGGGTCTTCATAATACTCGAGTACCCCCTCTAGTTCTTTGCCGTATTTTAGGGCAGTTTCATAAGACCATATCGCGTTTGGGTCTAATCGCAAGGGTGTGTCTTTTCCAAAAGCATCTCTTAAAGCAAGCATTGCTTCAACTTCTTGCTCAGGGGGCAAAGCACCTCCTTTTAATTTAATTGACTTAAACCCATAACTGCTACACATAGCTTTTGCTTGTGCAACAATGCCCTGAGCATCCAAAGCTTCAGCTTGTCTAGCTGCTTCCCAGCCTTTTGCAGTTGGGTTTGTAGAAAACCCTAGGTCTCCTCCTGCACCCTCATATTTGTAAAAAAGATACGCTGAAAAATCAACCTTAGCTCGAGCTTTTCCTCCAAGTAAATCAACGACAGGTCTGCCTGTTGCTTTGCCCATAAGGTCAAAGCAAGCAACTTCAATGGCGCTATAGATAGCTGAAAGTTGTCGAGCATTATGGTCACTAAACTGCTCAGCTAAGGCTTTGTAAAGTGCATTGAGGTCAAAAGGATCTCTATTGATAACCGAAGTTCTGCTTTGCTCGAGTTTGCTAGTAATGCGTTCACCACCAGGAATCTCTCCTAGTCCATATATCCCTTCGTCAGTCAGCAGTTCAACAATGGTTCTTAACGCAAAAGGGGCGTGTAAACCTGCTGCATTTAATAAGGGGGGGTCACTTATGGCAATAGGGGTAATGTTCATCTGAACAATTTTCATTGATTAGCACCTTTCTGAAGATCTCTCAAGACCCTTAAGAAATCTTGAGTTTGGTTGAAATACATGCGTTCTAGACTTTTTATGACGCTTCAGATTATAATGCAAATTACAATTATTCAAGCTATATAACAAAGCTGCCCTTTTGAAAGGGGTTGCTTTCAGAGCTATTTCATTAGTTGGGAGTGTCATGGGAGGTCGTGT
Organism: uncultured bacterium; assembly: GCA_964352605.1. Classification (GTDB taxonomy): domain Bacteria; phylum Deinococcota; class Deinococci; order Deinococcales; family Trueperaceae; genus JAHEBB01. The sequence continues at coordinate 2,742 of CAYGTA010000013.1, forward strand.
CTGGCAAACTGCTTTTGTTGATTAGGTTATTGGAGATGTGGTTCACTCGAAGCTTTTCTTGCGCTGTATAGCGCCTACTTGGAAGGTAGAAAATGAAGAATAAAACCATAAGCCGTAGAGATTTCCTAAAATCAGTTGCAACTGCTAGTGCTGTGGTGGTTGCTGGGGGCAACATACTTGTTTATGCACAAGAGCAAGATTTACCTGAAGGTGCAGCAGGTAAACTCACAGTTATTCATCGCACTGAGTACTTTAGCGAAGTGCAAGACATTTTCAGAGCTGATGTTGAGGCATTTGCAGCAGCAAAAGGCATTGAGCTTGATATTTCAACAGCTAATCCAGAAGTCTTTGGTGATTTCATGGCCAAAATGCTCGCTGCGGTTACAGCTGGTAACGCACCTGATGTTGCTTACCACAGCTTAAGCATTCCTCAGTTACGTAGCCTTGGTCTTGTTGAAGACGTAACAAATGTTGTTGATCAAGCTATTGCTCAATACGGTGCCATTGTTCCACAAACTGCTGAAAGATTTGCAGTCGCAGATGGTAAGTGGTGGGCTGTTCCTTTTATAAGCAATACAGCCGCTTGGTTTGCTCGAAAAGATGTTTTTGAAGCTAAAGGCATTGACGCGTATTCGCTTGCAACTTGGGATCAGCGGCGTGACGCAGCTTTAGAAGTATCTGACCCTGACAATCAAATGTGGGGTTGGGGAGTTACCGTAAACCAAAGTGGTGATGGTCATGGTTTCATTATGAACCTAATTCACACCTTTGGTGGCAGCATTACTGATGAAACAGGTTTAAAAGTAAATTTTGATTCACCAGAAACGCTAGCTGCGGTTGAGTGGCTTACTGAAACCTACACAAGTGATAAATACAAGCCCATGTTACCCCCGGGTATTGAAAGCTGGGGAGATGTTAGCAATAACGAGGCATACCTAGCTGGCACGATTGCGATAACTCAAAATGCTTTTAGCGTTTATGCTAAAGCCAAAGCCGATGGCAACCCCATCTTTGAAAATACCGCTGTATTACACGCAGGAGTAGGGCCAACAGGGGTACCACTCGAGTCTGGTGCTAATTCTTGGTTTACGATTTTTAAAGGTACCCAAAATAGGCAAGCTGCTGAAGAGCTTATTCTTAATATGCTTCAACCACAAATTTTTACGCCTATGGTTGAGTTGGGTGGCGGGCTTTTCTTACCAGCTTATCAAAACCTTTGGACTGACGAACTGGTAAACACTGATCCCAACTTTGCTGTGATTGAAGAAATCTTGTTTAACCCTGTTATTTATAATGGAACGTCACATCCTGCTTTGCCGAATGCTGCGTCTGATGCTATTTTAGCGGCGTCTATTCCGAGTCAAATGATGGCGAATATTACAACAGGACGCATGAACCCTGAGCAAGCTGTTAAAGATGCCCACAAGAAAATAGTTGATATTTTTGAAGAAGGCGGAATAATGCAGTAAAAGCTTAAGCTGGCATGCACTTTTGAGGGCATGCCAGCTTTTGTAAAAAAAAGTGGCTTAGGCGCTAAGTATATAAATCAGTTATCGGAACTTGCTTTTGGTGATTTACTTAAATGGGAGTTACTAAAGCTCTATATTTGATTCAGGCAGATACAGGTTTATTACGCTGCAAGCTAAGCACATTGGGTTAACAAATAATTTCTTACTGAGAGTGAGTCTTAAATGGATAAACAATCTGATTTGGCTCGTGTGCCGCTAGCAAAAAAGCGCCCTGTGACTTTAAGCAAACGTTTAAATGCAACACTTGGGCGTGACTGGAAAATTGCTTTACCTTTTATTTTACCCACCATTATCATTATGGCTGGACTTATTTTCTGGCCTTTTATTGACGCCTTGATAGGCAGCATGAGGGTACGTTCTTTTATAACGGGGCAAGAAAGCTTTGTAGGTTTAAAAAACTATGAGCGACTTTGGCAAGACAGTGACTTTCTAAGGTCTTTAGGTAATACTTTTAATTTCACGTTTTGGTCACTGCTTGTTAAATTTATAGTTGGCTTATCTATAGCACTTATCTTGAATAGTCGCTTGCCTTTGCGGGGCTTGCTGACTGGCATTATGTTGCTACCTTGGATTGCCCCTGAGGTTGTAACCGCGTTAGCATGGCGGAATATTTTTGACCCTATTTTTGGGGGGTTAAATCCTATATTGCAAGGCTTAGGAATTACAGATCGCCCGATAGCATGGTTGGCTGAAAACAAGTTTGCCTTGCCGAGCGTCATTGCCGTAAATGTTTGGAAAGGCATTCCCTTCTATACTATTTTACTATTGGCAGGTCTAAAAGCCATTCCTAAAGAGCTAATTGAAGCTGCCGAAGTTGATGGTGCAAGCATTGTGCAGCGGTTCAGGCACATTACTCTGCCGGGTCTGCAATATGTCATTGCAGTTACGCTACTCTTATCTTTCATTTCTACTTTTAATACCTTTGGGCTTATTTTCTTAATGACAGGAGGCGGGCCAGGTGGAGCAACTCGAGTTTACTCAATTTTAGCGTATGAAAAGGCAATTATTGGCTTACGTTTTGGTCCTGGCTTAGCTACTGCTTTCAGTATGGCGCCCCTTTTGGCAATATTCATTATGGTTTTAGCCCGCTTTATGCTGAGTGATCAAAGTAGTCATGCTGTCGTAAAAACCAATCGCTTTGGCCGTATCTTTGATTGGGTGGGTCGTGGTTTTGGGGCGCTACTTGACCTTGTACTTTTACCTTTTGACTTACTTGTTCGAGGCTTTAATGGCCTTATAAACCGACTCTTTGCAGGTGCAAATTTGAAGCGTGCTGGCCGAGATAAGATAGGGGTTGTTGTACGTCTTTTGATTTTGCTTCCTATGCTTATTTTTGTCTTATTTCCATTTTACTGGATTTTTATTACCTCTTTTAAAACGGATTTGCAAATTCAGCAGTTCAGTAATATTTTTTGGCCTAACCCTTGGACGTTTGAGCAAATTAGAAGCTTGATTCTTGAAACATCTTTTGTGACTTGGTTCAAGAATACGATTTTTGTAGCCATTTCAAGTACGGCTATTTCTGTTATTTTAGCTGCCCTTGGTGCGTACGCTTTAGCTCGCTTTAAGTTTCGAGGCTCAGGTACACTAACCACTTTATTACTTGTAACGTATTTGCTGCCAAGCTCACTTCTATTTATTCCGCTTTACCAAACGTTAACAAGCTTAGGCATCATAAATACCTATGCGGCGTTAATTGCGACTTACCCGACCTTTTTGTTACCGTTTGCAACGTGGGTCATGTTAGGTTATTTTCGTTCTATTCCTGTAGATCTTGAAGAAGCTGCCATGATAGATGGGGCTAACCGTCTTGTTGCTTTTTGGCGCATTACTTTACCTTTGGCCATGCCTGCACTTTTATCAGTTACGCTGTTTGCGTTTACCAACGCTTGGAACGAATTTTTGTTTGCCTTTGTATTTATAACAAGTGAAAATTTAAAAACGCTCCCTGTGGGTTTGCAGCTACTAGTCTTTGGTGATGTTTACCCTTGGGGTCAACTTATGAGCGCATCTCTACTCATGGCCATACCCGTAATGCTGGTTTACATTTACGCACAAAGATATTTGGTTGAAGGTTTAACTATGGGTAGTGTGAAAGGCTAAGTAGTACAACCCAAACAAACTTAACGTGATTTGTTCACTAAGGGAACTCGAGGTTTTACGCTTTTATTAACGTAAGACCTTGGGTAGTAAGCGTTTTTTAAATCAATGCAGGCTTCTACAGATAAACGCCATGTTAAGTCTATAGATTCTCCTGAAAATCCAGCCGTATGAGGGGTAAGCACAATATTATCTAGAGCCATGAGAGGGTTAGTTTGGGTGCTTGGTTCTTCTTCAAAGACATCTAAGCCAGCCCCTAAAATCCATTTTTCTTTTAAGGCTTTAACAAGTGCTTCTTGCTGAATAACGGGCCCTCTTGCTGTATTAATAAGAATGGCATCTTTTTTCATGCGTTTTAATTGATCTTCGCCAATCAGATGATGCGTTTCTGAAGTCAAAGGTGTATGTACAGAAACAATGTCAGAACGCTCGAGTAGCGTAGTTAAATCAACGGCTTCAGCGCCGTACTCACTCAAGAAAGCTTTATCAACAAAAGGATCATAGACTAATACTTTTAAATCAAAACCAGCAAGCTTTTTTATTAAATAACGGGGAATTAAACCAAACCCTAGTAAGCCGATGGTTTTATTGCGCAAACTCCAAGTAGGTAAAACCTCACGATCAACCCAAACGCCTGCTCGAGTGTTTTTATCTTGCACTGTAATTCTTCGGCCTACTGCAAAGAGTAATGCAATAGTGTGATCAGAAACAGCGTCATGGTGTGCATGAGGGGTGTTTACGACGACCATGCCTAACTGTGTTGCTGCGTTTACATCTATTCTGTCAACACCACTTCCAGAGCGAATAACTGCGCAGCAGTTAGGAAGCTTTTCTAGATTTTCTTTTGATGCTAGGCGACTTCCGCCATAAATCCAGAGCACATTGACATCTTTAGCAAGTGCTAACATTGCTTCTGAACTTTCACAATTGGCATATACAAAGTCTATATTGGCTTCTTCAAGTTCAGGACTAACCCAACTAGGAATTTGCTCTAGGGTTTTATCAATAAGGGCTACTTTAAATTGACTCACTAGCTTTCTCCTTAGCTAATCTACTTACAGTTCAATCTTTAATCAAAGTAGCGGTCACCGTTCCATACGAGTGTTTTAGCTACTTCATCATTAAGCTCAACCCCAATGCCAGGGCGGTTTGATACTTCCATCCAACCATCTTTTATAAAGGGTTTATCCCCTTCACAAAGGTCTTGCCACCAGCTTATGTCGCGCGCATGAAACTCGAGTAATAGAAAGTTGGGTACAGATGCCATAACATGGCAGGCTGCCATCATGCCAAGGGGTGACGAAACATTGTGTGGTGCTATAGGTATGTAGTGAATGTCTGCTAGATCAGCAATGCGTTTGGCTTCCATAATGCCGCCTGCTTTAGCTAGGTCAGGCATGATGATATCAGTTGCTTTGCGTCTAAAGAGCTCCATAAATTCAAATCGTGTGTATTGATTTTCACCGGTACATATAAGCGTACTGCTGGAGGCTTTAACTTGTGCCATTGCGTCGATATTCTCTGAAGGTACCGGTTCTTCTAACCATAAGAGGCGCAAATCTTCTACTGCTTTTGCAAGGGTAATAGCTGAAGGTAAATCAAACTGCCCATGACAATCAATGGCTAAGTCAATGTCATAGCCTATGGCTTCTCGGGTTGTGCTAATAATGTTTATGATATGCGTCATTTCTTTGGCGGAGGCTGTCCAGTTTACAGAATCAAGCTTACCAACACCTGTCCAGTCAACATCAAATTTGACAGCGCTGTAGCCCTCAGAAATCACTGCGAGTGCTTTATCAGCGTAAGCTTGTGCATCCGGAGAATCACCGGCATGACAGTCAGCATAAAGCCTTATTTTGTCACGGTATTTTCCACCTAAAAGTTGATAAATGGGTACATTTAGCGCTTTACCTACAATATCGTAAAGGGCATTTTCAATACCCGTTATGGCAAAAATGATGGGAGCGTTGCTGGTACCACCATAGCGCCCACTTCGCCGTAATTTCTCATAAAGAGGCCCAACATTCATAGGGTCTTGTCCTATAAGTAAGGGCTTAAATGCCAAAATAGTTTCTTTATTAGCAAAGCCCGAAGCGCTCGGCCCTGCTGAATTACACTCACCCGTACCCACAATGCCCTCGTCAGTATAAATACGAACAAACGTCCAAACACTTCCACCACTATGCGGTTCTTGTTTACCAATTACACAAGCTTGAACATCGGTTATTTTCATGCGGTCTCCAGAGCAAAGTATTTAGGTATCAGTCAATGCATTTAGGTTGAAAACTGATACCTAAAAAAGCAAACTTAAATTTATTTTTTTTCTTGTTCAGCTTTCCAAGCTTCGTATTCAGCTCGAGCGTCTTCTCTTAAGGGATAGTACTTACGTAAGTCACCCCCCTGCTCGAGTCTCATGCGTGAAAATACTTCCCATTCTGCGTGTTCTTTAGCATTCTTTAAGAGTTTTGGGGCGAGTTGTGCGGGTACTACAACAACACCATCATCATCTGCCACAATAATATCGCCCGGCATAACGAGGCGGCCTCCGCAGGCTATAGGTACATTGACGGCGTAAGGGAAAATACCTGTTTGGGTGTGATAATTAGGTGTGACACCTTTTATCCATAAACCTAAGCCTAGGTCTTTGGCGCTTGGGTAGTCACGTATGCAACCGTCAATGACAACGCCTAAGCCGCCACTGCCTTTGAAGTAAGTGAGCATCATTTCGCCAAAAATGCCACTTGCCATGTCTCCGCGAGCATCTACAACCACTATGTCACCTGCTTGGGTGTGGTAGAGCACGTGGCGGTGCAGTTGTTTTTCGGGGTCACTGTATTCATCTTCAGCGTATTGATCTTCACGTAGGGGCATGAACTGTAGGGTTAAAGCGGGACCGGCTACGCAAAGGCCGGGTGTCCAGCCGACGGGGCCACGAATTTGTGAATCACGAATGCCCATACCGCGCAGTTCACCACTTGCGGTTGCGCTTCCTATTTTTTGAAGGCCTTCGACTACCTCTTTAGGGGGGCGAGTAATATCAGGGGTCTGAATCATGGTTGTTCCCTTCTAAGTTTTTTGGTACTTAGAGCATACCGTTTTTGTTAGGCTTTAGACTAGAGGGTCTTACTGTTATAAAGACTTGCGGTTAAGCCGTTATCAATTAACAGTTCTGCGCCGGTCATTGCTTTGGCATCATCAGAGGCAAGATACATGGCTAGTTTGCCTATTTCATCAGGGCTAACCAGATTAGCTGAAGGATGCAAACTAAGCACCTCTTGCTCCAAATCAGGCTTATCTCCTAACCATTTATAGTAATGCGGTGTTCGGGTAAAACCCGGCATAATAGCGTTTACCCGAATGCCGTACTGCCCTAGGCTTAACGCCATAGCTCGAGTCATAGCATTTATGCCCCCTTTAGTTGCGGCGTACATTTCAGCGTTAGGAATGGTGGCAAGTGCATGGTTAGAAGAAATATTAATGATAGAGCCGCCTTGCTTTTGCATTTCTATACCTGCATACTTGCTGCATAAAAAAGTACTACGTAAATTGGTGTTTATAAGGCGATCCCAGTCTTCTAAGCTGGTTTCAAAGAGAGGTTTAAAAACCGTAATGCCTGCGTTATTAACTAGCGTGTTAATGCGACCATAATGTTTAACGGTTTGCTCAACCATAGTTATTATGCTTTGTTCAACAGATACATCTGTCTGAATAAAAAGAGCTTCACCCCCAGCCTCATTTATAAGCTGCTCGCTAGCTTTGCCTTCTGCTTCTACTAACGTAGCAATAACAACTTTGGCACCTTCAGCTGCAAAGACCTGCGCAATCCCTTGCCCAATGCCTTGACCTGCGCCCGTCACAATGGCAACCTGATCTTTTAATTTCACATGCTTCTCCACTTAGCAAAAAACCCTAAAAGCTTAGGCATTTAAAGCATAGCCACGCAAACAGGGGTACCCACTTTGAGTTCAAAGCCAGTAGCTGAAAGCTTTCCAGTTTCACTATCTAGCCAGTAGCTTGCCAAATTGCTACTGTGCTGATTAGAGGCAACTATAAGTTTGCTGCTAGGGTCAAGATTAAAATCTCTAGGAAACTGCCCTTGGCTTGACTGGGTTTGAATTAAATCTAAAGACGCTTGGCTTTCATCAAACTTCAAAACAGCAATGCTGTCATGACCACGGTTACTCACATAAATAAAGTTTCCTGAAGGGTGAATGCGAATAGCAGCGCAATAGCTTTCTACTTCATTGTTTGCTGGCAGGGTTGAAACTGTTTGCAGTAAACTAAGCTTAGAGGCTTCGCGTTTAAAAACACTCACACTAGAAATGAGTTCATTAACCACAAAAAGATAATTCCCATTAGGGTGAAAAACCAAGTGTCTAGGGCCATGACCATCAGGCACACGAACAGAATCAAGAAGCTCGAGCTTTTTGCTTTGCGTATTAAGGTTATAGCGTTTTATTTCATCTAGCCCAAGGTCAGCGACATAAAGTGCCCCATCAGGGCCAAATACAGTGGCGTGCGCATGAGGGCCTTCTTGCCTAGAGGGGTTAATGCTTTGACCTATATGTTGAACAGAATCGAGTTCTTCACTTAAGCTGCCATCATCATTTACGCCGTAAAGAACAATATTACCTGTACCGTAATTTGCGTAAGCTAAAAAGTTTTCGCTGGCATCAAGCCCTAAATGACAAGGCCCACCTCCAGACATAGCCTGAGCATTTAAGCGACTCAAACTGTAGTCTTTATTAAGGCTAAAAGCTTGCGCTGTTGGAGCATTACCAATTTCTTGCAAGCTATAAAGATGCGTTCTTGCCTTATTAAGGGCAACATAGGTTGGGTTAGCAATATCCTCAAAACAATCAAGAATTTCTAGTTTGCCCGTCTCGAGCTCGAGCTTGCAGGTGTAAATGCCTTTGCCTTTGGTTTGATTGTCGTTTCCTTGGGTGTAAGAACCTACAAAAAAGATTTGTTCCATTTACATTACTCCGTATTTCTTAAATGCTTCTGCGCTGCTCATGCCTGCTCTTATGGCGTCACGCACGGTATTTTCGCCGTTTACCTTTTCAATGGCTTGGGTAAAAGCTTCTTCTTCTACTTCTTTAGGTATAACGAGTACCCCGTCCATATCGCCAAAAATAATGTCTCCAGGGTTTATGCTTGCTTGTCCCATTTGTATGGGTACACGGTAGTCAATAACTTTACCTCTGGGGCCTTGATCTTGTGCGTAGCGACCTTTTGAGAAAACAGGAAAGCCCATAGCTAAAATGTCTTTGGTATCTCTGGAATAGCCGTCAAGCACAGCGCCAACAGCACCCAAGTGTCTGGCTCTTGTTGCCATGAGTTCACCCCAAAGGGCGTAGCTGGGTGAAGATCCTGTACAAATGTAGATTTCGTTGGGTTTCAAATCATCTAGGGCTTCAAGCATAAGTCCAAAAGGTTTTTGTAGAAGCGGATTGTGATTGCCAATAGCAAAGACATCTGCTTCTAAGACAGGCATGGCTCGTCCAATGGTAATCATGTCTTCACGCAAGGGCTGCAAGTAGGGGGGTAAGAATTGCTGCTGATAGCCAAGTTTATCTAAAACATCACCAACGACAGCCGTATACAGGCTGCTTTTGGCTAAGCTAAATAAGTCATCATCGGTTTTCCACGCTTTCATGAGGGCTCCTTAAAGCGAAGTTTCTCTTTAACGCTGCGCAGTTGCGCTTGGCTTAACTGCGCATAATCAGAAGTATCTGGACCTGTTTCAGTACGCTCAAACAAAATAATATGCGCATCTTCACTCATGACCACATGATGCCAAACATAATCAGGAATGTTATACGCTAAACTTCTTTTCATAGCGACAACATGAGCTTCTTCAGGGCTGTCATCACCACTAAAAATAATAAGGTCAGCTTCACCTTCACTCAAAATAAAAACCTCATTAGTATTACGGTGCCGCTCAACTTGCTTTAAACCAGCCAAACTCAAAAACTCATTATGCCTTAGCATAGCAACGCGCCAACCATGAAAATCAAGAACAGGTTTATAGCCCGGTCCAAACCACTCACCAAGCTCGAGTAAATTCTCAGGAATTGCCATGGACTTACCTCCTTTTTGTGTGACTTAAGTGTATCTCAGAATGCCTTAAGGGGGTTGTGCTAAACGCGCTTAAGACGTTTGATTTATGGACCAAGTGTTTAGCTAGACGACAAAACTAAGCCTTTTGCATGGTTTGACTACTCTAAACTAAGAATCTCAGTTAAACTAAGCCTTAAGAAAAATTTGGAGGCTAAATGAAGATTAGCGATGTCAAAGCGTACCCAGTTTGGGTGGGTTCTCGTAACCAGTGTTTGGTAAAAGTTGAGACAGATGAAGGTGTTTTTGGTTGGGGTGAAGCAGGTCTTTCAGGTCGAGAGTTAGCGGTTGTAGGGGCGGTTCAGCACTACCGTGAATTTTTAATAGGGCGTGACCCTATGAATATTGCTGCGTTGTGGCAAGAAATGTACCGAAGTCAATATTTTGAGGGCGGGCGTGTTCTTACGGCCGCTATTTCTGCGATTGATATTGCGCTTTATGATATTGCTGGTAAAGCGCTGGCGGTGCCTGCCTATCAGCTTTTAGGAGGTAAACAGCGTGACTATGTGCCTTGTTTTGCTACCACAGGCGCGTCTAGTCAAGAAGAACTCATTGATAACGTTAAGCTTTTGCAAGAGCATGACTGGACGGTAGTTAGAACAACCCCTGCAGTTAAAAAAGAATGGGCAGCTAAAGATGATAAAACTGCGTCTATTTTTGAACCCAGAGAGTCAATTGGCTTGACAGCTACGTGGTTGACTAAGTTAAGAGAAGAAGTGGGTGCAGAGTTAGTGCTAGGTATTGACTATCACCATAGGCTTAATGTTGCTGAGGCGGCTTCTTTTTGTCAGCGTATGCCTGCAGGCACGCTTGACTTTTTAGAAGAACCCATTCGAGATGAAACCCCTGAAGCCTACGAGGCTTTGCGCCGCATGACCGATGTTCCCTTTGCAATAGGAGAAGAAATGTCAAGCAAATGGCAGTTCTTACCCTATCTTGAAAGAGGCATTACAGATTTTGCTCGTATAGATGTTTGTAATGTGGGGGGCTTAACTGAGTCTATGAAAGTGGCGGCTATGGCAGAAGCACACTATATCGACCTTATGCCACACAATCCTTTAGGTCCTGTCTGTACTGCTGCGACTATTCATATGGCTGCTGCGGTCGCTAATTTTAGTTGGCTTGAAGTGCGGGTATCGCCTACCGAAAACTTAAAAGCTAGTGACGTTGATATTTTCCCATTGCAACCAGCTTTAGAAGGTAACCGTTTTCCTGTACTTGATACGCCGGGTTTAGGTATAGAAGTGAATGAGGAACTCATCAAAAAACAAAGCCTTAAATTCTGGGAAGCACCCCGCCTTAAAAAGCGTGATGGTTCTTTTACCAACTGGTAAGCTGATTTATGAAAAAGCAGGTTCTAGTAACGGGCGGTAGTGGTGGCATTGGTAATGCCATTGCAAAAGCCTTTGCTGATGACGACTGCGAGGTCATTGCGACAGGCTTAAGCCAAGAAGAACTAAACGACCTACCTGAACACAAAAACATAAAGTATCAGCTACTGGATGTTTCTAAGGCAGAAGCTGTTCAGAAGATTATTGGTCAATTTGAGCGTATTGACATTGTCGTTAATGCGGCAGGCATTATCTTAAGAGAAGGCAAAGAATTTGAACTCGAAGGCTTTCTAAAAGTCATTGACGTTAACCTAAACGGTAGCATGCGCGTCTGCCTAGCAGCCAAACCCCTCATGCCAGAAGGCTCGAGTATTATTAATCTTGCTTCTATGCTTAGTTTTATGAGTGGCCCGCTTGTACCTGCTTATACGGCAAGTAAGGGGGGTATTGCTCAGCTTACGAAGGCGCTTGCAGCAGCGTGGGCGAGTGACGGCATTAGGGTTAACGCGATTGCACCTGGTTGGATTGAAACTGAGTTAACCAGTGCTTTGCGAGCAAATGAAGCAAGGAGTCAAGTGATTCTTGATCGCACGCCCATGAACCGCTGGGGTAAACCTGATGATCTTGCGGGCGCGGTTAGGTTTTTAGCTTCAGAGCAGGCTGCTTTTGTTACGGGTGTTATTTTGCCGATTGATGGTGGGTATTTGACCCTTTAGAAGCTGGTTTTGTAGCTTAGTTGCTTCTTTTGAAGCATTGAAGGAGGAAAGAAGTGTCAGACGTAGTAACAAGTAAAGAACGACCAAGTAGCACACACGCCTATTCACCCCTCGAGCTAGTCGTTCATGCTGTGCCTGAAGATGAGCGTATTTGGGTGCCTCAGGCACCGAACGTGTGGTTTCGCCCGCTTATGTTTAATACGCTTCAGGGGCAGTGGTGCAATCTTTTAAAGGTGAGCAAGTCTGGGGTTTTGAGTCGCCATATTCATCCTTCTCCTGTGCATGGCTATGTCATTAAAGGGCAGTGGCGTTATCTTGAGCATGATTGGGTAGCTAAAGCAGGTGATTATGTCTTTGAACCCCCCGGTGAAACGCACACTCTAGTGGTTGACGCTGATACCGAAGAAATGATTTCCTTTTTTAATATTTCTGGCTGTATGTACTATGTTGATGAAGCAGGAAATCACACGGGCTATGAAGATGTATTTACTAAGATTGATATGTGCCGCGCTCACTACGAAAAAGTAGGTTTGGGTGCTGATTTTGTAGAGCAATTTATTCGTTAGGAGCACTATGCCTATTACTATTAAAGATGTCAAAGTTATAACCACGCAGTACCGCAGACAGCGTCTTGTTATTGTCAAAATTATTACCAGCGAAGAAGGTCTGTATGGCTTAGGTTGCGCAACCTTCACGCAACGCTACCACGCTGTGGTCGCAGCCCTAAAAGGTCATATTATTCCCTTTGTTATAGGGCGAGACGTGTCACGCATTGAAGAAATGTTTAACATGCTTATGGTCAGTGGCTACTGGCGTAACGGCCCTGTTCTTAATAACGCCATTTCAGGGATAGACCAAGCCCTCTGGGATATAAAAGGCAAACTTGCCAAGATGCCTGTTTATGATCTTTTAGGTGGAAAAAGTCGCGAAGCAGCCCATGTTTACGTGCATGCTGACGGCTCGAGTCCTCAAGAAGTTGCTGATAATGTAAAGGCCTTTCAAGAGCAGGGTTACCGTTATGTGCGCATTCAAATGGGCGGCTATGGTGGTAAAACCAATATGGCAGGCTTTGGTATTGGCAATACAAATACCGTAAACTCGAGTTCTCAAGATAAAGATGTCATGATTTTGCCTGAAAATGCTCCTTCGGGTGCTTATTTCGACCCGAGAGCTTATATGCGTAATATGCTCAATATGATGGAGCATGTGCGTAGTGAAGTGGGTGAGCAAGTTGAACTTTTGCATGATGTGCATGAGCGTTTAGGTACCATTAATGCGGTGCAATTTGCGAAAGA
>CAYGTA010000013.1:15932-24057 GCA_964352605.1 uncultured bacterium
TGCATGATGTGCATGAGCGTTTAGGTACCATTAATGCGGTGCAATTTGCGAAAGATGTAGAGCCTTTTAAACTCTTTTTCCTTGAAGATATTTTGGCACCTGAAGATATTGAGTGGTTTGAGCGTATTCGTCAGCAAACCACCACGGCTTTAGCGATGGGTGAACTCTTTAACAACCCACGGGAATGGCAGCCCTTAATTACGGGCAAGCTTATTGACTTTATTCGTATGCATGTTAGTCAAATGGGGGGTATTACGCCTGCCAGAAATGTAGCGTTGTTAGCTAATCAATACGGCATTCGTACAGCTTGGCATGGTCCTGCAGATACCTCACCGGTTGGTCACGCAGCTAATTTGCATCTTGATATTTGGTCTCCTAATTTTGGAGTGCAAGAATGGTGCCGTTTTGATGAACTTGCTTATGACATGTTCCCAGGTCTGCCAGAAGTTAGGGGTGGCTACATGTACCCTAACGATAAACCGGGTCTTGGTATAGATATAAATGAAGAGCTTGCTGCTAAATACCCCTGTGAAGATTTTGTAGAAGATTGGACGCAAACACGCTTGCCAGATGGCAGCCCTGCAAGACCCTAGAGCTAATAAAAAAAGAAGGAAAGCGTTTTGGCTTTCCTTCTTTTTTATGATTAAAACAATTTATACTGGCAAGGTACTTGAAAGCTTTTCAGGCTCGAGTTTGGGTTTATCTTGATACAAGAAGCAAGATGCCGCTTGATGAGGTTCGAGTTGGAAGAGGCCAGGGCGGGTTTTGCATATGTCCATAGCTTGAGGGCAGCGTGCTTGGAATTTGCAACCCGTACCTATAATACTGTCTTCACTGGGTACAAGATCAGTTTGACCCCAGCGGCGGTTTAAGTCTGGCCACGGAATAGAGTCAACAAGTAATTGAGTGTAAGGGTGTTGCGGTGTTTTAATGACTTCATCTACACCGCCTGCTTCCATGACAGAACCGCGGTAAAGCACCATGATGGAGTCAGCTATGTGAAAAGCTGTGGTGAGATCATGGGTAATGTAAATAATAGAAACGCCATAGTCTTTTTGCAGTACCTGCAAAGTCTCAAGAATGTTTGCTCTTAACGAGGCATCAACCATTGAGACAGGTTCATCTGCAACTAAGATTTTGGGTCGCATAACAAGGGCTCTGGCAATGTTAATACGTTGCCTTTGCCCACCGGAAAGCTGGTGCGGGAAGCGACCAAAAATTTCGTCTGGTTGTAAGCCTACAGCCGAGAGCGCTTCAGCCATTTTGTCTCTGGTTTCTTTTTTTGACTTAGCCAACTTAAAGCGTCTAATGGGCACTTCAAGTAAATGCTCTACGGTGTAAAACGGGTTAAACACAGCAAAAGGGTCTTGAAAAACAGCTTGCACTTCTTTGCGAAAAGCCATTTTTTCATTGCCTCTTAAATCGTCAATATCTTTGCCTTGATAAAGAATTTGACCATGTGTTGTAGATATGAAGCCTAAAAGCAGCATAGCTAGGGTGGTTTTACCACTACCACTTTCGCCTGCCACGGTGACAATGGTGGGTTCATCTTCTTTTAAGGTTAAAGATAAATTGTCTAGCGCGACAGTTTCTGTTTTTCCGCGCTTATAAATCTTACTTACATTCTTAAATTCTAAAAGGTTTGACATTTACGCGCCCACCTTTTCGAGTTCTTCAGTATAAAGGTGGCAAGTAACACGCCTACCTCCAGCTAAAACCTGATTTTCGGGGCGAACAGAGTCACAGTGCGCCATGGCATCTTGACAACGCGGGTGAAAGTGACAGCCACTCGGTAAGCGAAGTAACGACGGCGCCATACCCGGAATACCCTGAAATACACCTTTGGTGTCAAGTTTAGGCAAACTACGAATAAGCGCTTGCGAGTACGGGTGTTTAGGGTCAGTAAACATTTCTTTGACGGTGCTAACCTCAACCAAACGCCCTGCATACATAACAGCAACTTTATCCATAGATTGAGCCATCAAACCCATATCATGCCCAATTAGAATCACTGCGACCCCAATTTCATCTTGGATTTTATTAATAGTCTCCATGACTTGACGCTGGGTCACCACATCAAGGGCGCTGGTTGGTTCATCAGCAATAATCACTTTAGGCTCGAGTAATATGCCAATCGCTATGCAAACACGTTGCTTCATACCACCTGAAAGTTCATGAGCGTACATTTTAAATACCTCAGGTTTTAACTCAACAGACTCGAGTGATTTGATAGCTCGAGCTTTCATATCAGCTTTGGGCATGTTGGGTTCATGTGCTTTTATAGCGTCAATCATTTGTGACCCTATGCGCGTTACAGGGTTGAGTGAATTCATGGCACCTTGTGGAATATAGGCGATTTTACTTAGGCGGGCGTCAAGCATTTCGTCTTCAGTTAGTTTGGTTAGGTCGGTACCGTCAACAATGACTTGACCATGCTCAATGCGTCCTGGGGGTTTAATCATGCGCATCATGGCGAGTGCCATGGTGCTTTTACCAGAGCCTGATTCGCCAACGAGTCCTATTTTTTCGCCTGCGTATAATTCAAGATTGACTCGGTCTAAGGCTTTGGCACGCCCAGCGTCGGTGTAGTAACTTACTTCCAAATCAACAACTTTTAGAACAGGGTTCATAGTTTACTCCGACTTACGAATTCTTGGGTTTGCTAGTTCATCCATACCCATATTGATGAGTGCTAGTGACCCTAAAATTAAGATCATGGCGACAGCTGGTCCAATAGGCCACCACCACCAGCCGTTAAAAAAGGCACCTTGGGTTTGGGCAGACCAGATGGTATTTCCTAGTAGGGGTTCGCGTACGGGCCCTAAACCAACAATGGCTAAGTAGAAAGATGCAAAGACTGCCTGAAAAACTTGTGCAATAAATGCTGCTGCAATAAACGGTAAGAGGTTCGGTAATATCTCTTTAAAGATAATGCCTAATGAGGTCATGCCAGAAAGTTTGGCTACCGACACAAATTGTCGCTCTTTCATAGATAAGACTTGTGCTCGAATCACCAGCGTTGGGCCCATCCACGCCAGCAGCAAAACCACAAAGGCCATCGTTAAAATAGTGACACTGCGTTTATCTATAGAGCCTGCAATGACAACTTGAATCAAAAAGGCAGGTATGGGGATGAGGATTTGGCAAATTGAGGTAACTGCCGTATCGACAACGCCACCAAAATAAGCAGATATAAAGCCTAAAATGGTACCTATAATCGTACCTAGTGCCCCTGCAACAATACCAATGACAGCGGTTTGCCACATACCAATAACCATAGCGGCATATAAGTCACGTCCGAAAAAGTCGGTGCCTAAAGGATATTCAAAACTAGGGGGTTGTTTGGGCCTGACTGCAAGAGGATAAGCGTCTTTAGGGTTTATGGTGAAAAGCCCATAAACAGTAAAGACAATCAGAAAAAGCATAATGAGCAAGCCAAAAGTCAGACTTGGGTTACGGCGTAAATAGCGAAACCACAAAGTTAACCTATTAGGTTTCTTTATGGCAGTATTTGAAAGCGTAGCAGATGACATAAAACTCCCTATTGTGGCTTGATGCGAGGATCAAGAATAGGATAAAGAAATTCGACCACTACCATTAGGGTGGCAATGGCAATGGTGATAAACAAAACGATGCCGTAAATGACTGAAAAGTCGTTTGAGCGTATGGCACTAAAAAGAATTGTTCCGAGTCCGGGTAGGGCAAAAATACCTTCAACGACAATGGCTGAAGTCACAACATTACCTAGTGCTAAGGCCAGACCTGTGATTTGCGGCAACATGGCGTTGCGTAAATAATAGTCTCTAAAAATAGTTCTTGGTCCGAGCCCTTTGTGTTCAGCGAAGGTCACATAGTCTTCACCCTGAATGGTTACGCCCATACCCCGCATGGAAATAACCCAGCCCCCCACTGACCCCAGAACAAGTGCTATACCAGGCAAGAGCTGGTGTCTCAGTACATCAAGAAAGAACTCTAGCGACATATTAGGCACAGTGCCAATAGAATAAGCCCCTCCAAGGGGTAGAAGTTTTAACCTAAAGCCTACAAAGAAGATGAGCAAAATACCAAGTAAAACAGGGGGGACACCTTGAAACAAAACAAACGACGTTGCTGTATTCTTGAGCCAACCAGGCGACTTAGGCCAAGCTGCCAAAGCCCCTAGCCAGTTCCCCAAAATAAAAGAGAGAATCGTAGTAATTAAAATAAGACCAATAGTCCAGGGTAGTGCTTCTACAATGAGCTGCATGACTGTCTTAGGGAATTTATTAAGTGAAATCCCCAAATCAAACGTCACGATACTCCACATGTAATCGCCATATTGTTGCAAAAGAGGTTTATCTAAGCCAAAGCGTGTACTGTAATCTGCAACAATAGTTTCGAGATCTTCCGGTGAAAACCCACCTGTTCTGGCAAGTTCAGCAAAACGCTCACGAACCGGATTTCTAGGGGATAAACGCGGAATAAAAAAAGTAATTGTCGAAGCAGCCCAGACAACCATAACCAAAAAGAGTAGTCGCTTACCGATAATTCTAGGAGTCACGCATTCTTTCCTTTCGAAAAATCACAGGCTATGTGACATAACGCCACATAGCCTAATAATCTGTTTAGCTAACGTTTAGGGTTGAGCAGGTTGCAAGTTAGTAACAACAAGCATGCCTGTATGTGCCCAGAATGCACCATTTACACCTAAACCTGGGTTCTCAGCGGTTGGCCAGTTAGTCCAGTAGGTTTGGTTATAAGGAATACGGTGGAGCCATTGAATGATAGGCACATCAATTTGCTCGCGCCAGTACATACCAATTGCTTCAGCAGCTAACTCTTGGAAACGAGGATCATCTGAACCAAGAGGTGCCATTTCGTCAAGAATAGCGTCATACTCAGGGTTAGAGTAACGAGAGAAACGGTTATTACCAGCAGAAGTACCAATTTGTGCGCTGTAGCGACTATGGTAAAGCTCGAGTGCTGCGTAAGGGTCAACAAGGCTGGCACCATGACCAAACATGTAAACACCTGCTACACCATCTACCATTTGCTGGTATGAATCTGCACCAAAGTTTACATCTGAGTCAAAGCCTGCGTTGCGTAACATTTCAACTAAGAAAGGCACAATATCACTATGGATTTGCTCGAAAGCCTGAATGGTTGCACTAACAGTTTCACCATCTTTTTCCCATAAATCATCGCGGTTCATAGTGAAGCCTGCTGCTTCCATGAGTGCAGCACTTTGCTCTGGGTCGTAAAGACCAGGCTGAAGTTCTTCTTCAAGTGCTTTTACTGCAGGGCTGTCAGCAAATTCTTGCAGTGCTGGGTAAAGTGGGAAAGGGTAAATGGTTGAAATTTGTGCGCCATCATAAATAAGATCATTAAGAAGCTCACGGTTAATGGCTAAACTCATAGCACGACGAACATTAGGGTCATTGTAAGGCTCGAGTTGTGTGTTCATCCAGAGTGCGTTTGGCCACCAGTCTAGGTATCCGTAAGGGGGTTGATCGCCAGCATGTGTAGTGACCATTGGGTTTTGCTCAACGATGCTTTTAATAACTGAACTACGCATATCAAGAGCGGCGTCCATTTCGTTATTTACAATGCGCTGAGCAATGTTATCCATTTGTTGGCCTTCGATGTTGGCCATAACAATGCGCTTAACTGCTGGCATGGTGGCGCGGCCTGCTTCAATGGCCCACCAGTCTTCACGTAGGTTAAAGATTTTTTGAGTTAAATCCCAAACAACAAGGTCGTAAGGGCCTGAAGATGGCATATCAAGACCACCTAAGAACTCATTAACATCTTCAACACCTTCTAATACATGCGCAGGTACAATAGGAATACCAGTATCAAACTTTAAGGTTAAAACTTCAAACTTAAAGCGTGGGGCAGGCTGACTAAAGGTTACATTGACAGTTAGGTCATCAACGGCTTCAACGGATTCAACAAATTGGTTGAAGGCTGCGTGATAAGGCAATGTTTGGTTATTTAACTGGCCTTCAAAGGTAAACACGACGTCTCTAGAGGTTACAGGAACACCATCACTCCACTTAGCCATGGGGTTGATTTTGATTTGCATGGAAGTGAAATCATCACTTGTGTATTCCATGCTGTCAGCAAGCCAAGGAATCTCTTCACTATTAAAAATACCGTAGTAAGAAAGCGGCTCCCACATAAAACCATTGCCTTGCTGGTGGGTATAACCTGGCAATGCCCAAGGGTTGGTGGCACCAACAACAGCATTAGCAAGACTCCAACCAAGCACTAAGGTTTGTTCACGAGGAACATCTGCTAATTCTTGTGCTGTACTCATTGCTGTAAAGCTAAGCAGTGAAAATACAACTATTAAAGCTTTTATTTTGTTCAACATATTTTTCTATACTCCTAAAAAGAATGACTAAACATTAATAGGGCTTCGTTGTTAAAACTCGAGCAAAGGTTTAACCCTCCTTACGTACCATTCTTTAAAAAATTACGACTTACTCAGAGTAGCTATGAACGATAAGTAAAATCGTTATGAAATGCTTAGCTAAGTTAGTCTCACTCTTTAAAAGAGTTTGGTGACAAAGTAAATAATTTATTCCCTTGAAAATACAATGTAAGCTAGGCTCTTGTCAACACACAAAACGTTCATAAACGCTCAATGAAACAAATATTACTTTCTTCTAAAAGACTCAATTTTTACCGTCGCAGACAGAAAATCTAAATAATGATTTTTTTTGCGCAATATACGCTAAAAATTGCCAAGCCAAAATAAGACATCTAAATTTCTTAACTTTTTATTGAGAACAGAAAAGCTTTCTTAAGCTCGAGTTCTGAACCTTTTAGCATGCCAAAATACCTAAATAAGAGTCTCTCCTGGCGGTACGGGTTTGCCTCTTAGTACTTTAAAGAGTACTTTTACCGCTATAAAAACTAAAGACTCGAGTTTGCCTTTGAATTTGCTATAGTAGGCGCTTAATCAAGTTATTATGTATGGATAGTTTCGTTAGAGTTTCAAACTTGCCTTTTAGGAGGATGTTTATGGTGAAGCCGTTATGGTTTGTTAAAGCCCTATTGGGTTTCTTATTGCTATTTGAATTAGGGTTCGCGCAAGTACCTAAGGTGTTGGTAGATGGCATTAGCATGCGTAAAGTTCTTGATTTAGGCGGTGGCTATATTCGTTTGGCGCAAGACCCTACGAATGACGAGCTTTACATTCTTAAGTCAGATGAAGGCTTATTTCGGTTTTCTCTTGAAACTAACTTTTTAATTGAAGTTCTGCCGGTAACAACGGTTGGGGGTTCTCGGGTTGAACCCACAGGCATGACTTTTGACGCAGCAGGTAATCTTTATGTTGTTTTTAATCAAACGGTAGATGAAACTATGAATCAAGCTACGGTACGCCGTGCTAGCCCTAATGCTGAAGGAACGTTTGATTGGCATACGGTTGCATCTACAGAACCTTACCCGCTAAGTAAAACTATTTTTAACCATAACTATAACGGCATTGCTGTTAGCCCAGAGGGTGACTGGTTATTTGTAAATGCAGGCTCTCGCACAGATCATGGTGAAGTGCAAGATTTTGATGGTCTTTTTCCTGATTTAAGAGAAGCCCCCTTAAGCAGTAAAATCATGCGCATACCTTCAAATGGTAAAGACCTTATTTTGCCCAACGATGAAGCTGCTCTTATTGCTGAAGGCTTTATCTTTGCTTGGGGTGTACGTAACGCTTATGACTTAGCGTTTGCGCCTAACGGTGATTTATTTGGCATTGATAACGGGCCTGACGCTGACTACCCTGAAGAACTCAACTGGCTTCGAGAAGGGCATCACTACGGATTTCCTTGGAAGTTTGGCGATTGGGATAACCAACAGCAATTTGCTGACTATGACAGTGAATCCGATAAGTTACAGCATCCTGACTTTACTGCAGTTCGTGAAGGTTACTACCAAAACGACCCTGATTTTCCGCCACCCCCGACAGAGTTTACGCAGCCTGTAGCTAACAAAGGTCCTGACGCTGCTTATTATCGAGCTTTAGATGGTAGCGAACGCAATGCTGCTGAAGAAGGTGAAATTTTGTATACCTTCACGCCACACCGTTCCCCCTTAGGCTTAACGTTTGTTAATAATACAGATATGCCAAGCCAGTGGCAAA
>CAYGTA010000014.1:0-9679 GCA_964352605.1 uncultured bacterium
ATTATAAATGTCGCACTGCTTTATAATTTCGACCTTGCCGACGTAGTCGAGACAGGTTTGGGGACTACGCTCTGACTCACTCAGTCTTATGACACATTAAATAAGTTTAGTATAAGTTGATGCTGTGTTTTATTTGAAAGCTGCTATAGGCGGGTAAAGTTTTTAGTAAAAGAAGTGAGCAATGAGGGTTTTATAACTTTGCATTGCTCACTTCTTTATTGCTAATCATTCATTGTGATTTAAGGAATAGCTATAACTTCGCCGCGTGCAGGATAGTCTTTTTCTATTACGAATTTAATGGCTTTGACAATATCTGCAAAATGGGGTCTGGCGAAGGGCATGGTTTGTACATTGCCAAAGTAAAGCGTGCCATCTGGGCGTACTAAGTAAATAGCAGGTTCACTAAACATATCAGGTTCAACCACGCCAATAGAAGTTGTGCCACGACTTGTTGAAATATAAAGACCCCATTTGCGTGCATCCTCAAGGCTAAGCCCATAACCAATGCGTATGTTCTCAAGCTTCCATTCATTTTTAACCCTAGTAGCTCGTTCTTCATCATCACTACTAATGGCTATGGTATTTACACCTAGTGCTTCTAAGTCATCTAGATTGGCTTGTAAGTCTCGTAAATAAGTGCGACAAATAGGGCAGTGCAAACCACGGTAAAAAACAACGAGGGTAAACTTTGGGGGTGTTTGCTCAGCAAGCGTCCAAGTACCTTCAGCAACAGTTTTGACACTTAGAGCGGGTACTTGCTGACGAGGGTATAAAGGTTGTACTGACATGCTTTCCTCCTGTAAATCATTAACGCTTTACAGGTTATGAAACGAACGTTCCAAAATATGTATATCAGTTGACATAGGCATAGATTATGCCAAAAAGCTTTAAAGTAAAGAGAATAAGTTATTCTATGAGAACAGGTATGAGTGTAGAAGAAAATGCTGAGATTTGCACTATTAGCCACTCGAGCTAAGTAACCGAATAACACAAAAACCCCTAAGGAGAACCCATGAAACAATACCGACTTAACCGAATGTTCAACGAAAAATCAGGCCGCTGCTTTGATGTTGCCGTAGATCACGGTTTCTTTAACCAACCCGGCTTCTTAACCGGTATTGAAAGCATGCCAAAAGTCATAAATACCTTAGTAGATGCCAACCCAGATGCCATTCAAATGAGCATAGGGCAAGCCAAGCACCTGCAAAGCATAAAAGGAAAAAGCAAACCAGCACTTGTCTTGCGTACAGATGTAGCTAATGTTTACGCGAAAGAACTGCCAGAAGTTGCTTTTAGCGCCATGTTAGAAGAGTGCATGTTGCAAGCTGTTCAAGTAGACGCAGCTTGCGTTTGCATAAACTTATTTCAGATACCCGGCGCACCTGAAGTTCACGCGCAATGTATAGATAACATCTTAGCTTTAAAACCCCAATCAGATTACTACAATATGCCCATGATGATAGAACCCCTTGTCTTTAGACCCAACCACGAAGCGGGTGGTTACATGGTAGATGGAGATACTGCAAAAATAATGCATTTGGTTCGTCAAGCAGTAGAGCTAGGCGCAGATGTCATAAAAGCAGACCCTACAGATGACCCAAGTGACTACCATAAAGTTGTAGAAGTAGCAGGTGGCACACCTGTTTTGGTGCGGGGTGGAGGCAAAGTAAGTGATGAAGTCATTTTAAAACGAACCAAAGCCCTGTTAGAGCAAGGCGTTGACGGCATAGTTTACGGTAGAAACGTCATACAACACGAAAACCCAGCAGGCATAACTCGAGCGCTCATGGCTATGCTGCATGAAGATGCAAGTGTTGAAGACGCCCTTAAAAGGGTAGCTAGCTAGGCTGTTTAAAGCTTCTTTTTGAGTTCCCACAAAATACTATGTTTAACAAAGCCCAGTGTTTCATAAAGAGATACTGGGCCGTCTTCATCTACATGAATAGTGAGGGCTGTTTGTGCTTTAACCGTAGGGTGATTTTGTACGTATTGAAGCATGGTTGAGGCAACATGTTGCTTGCGGTAATCAGGGCTTACAAAGACACTTCGGTACCTTGCAATACCATTCACAATAAACCAACCCGTGCTGCCAACCGCTTCATTATCTAGGTAAGCAAGGATGGTTTCACCACCTAAGCGTGGGTTTTGAAGCATGGCAAAGTCATAAGCTTCTGGCCTATAAATTAAACGCTTTAAATCTTCACTAGCTGATGCATTGACTACTTTAAGCTTGACTTTAGGGTTAATGGGGCGTGCAGGTTTGTTTTTAAAGACCATCATCAAGATAAGGTTAATTGTCCAGTTATTAGATTCAGCAAAAGGTCGTAAACGCTCGAGTGTTTCTGGCTCGTGTCCTTTTATCATGCGGTGCTTTAGGTTTGTATCTTTGTAGAGTTGCTCAATGGTCGTAAAGAACTGTGTTTCATCTTCTTTTTTTACATTAGTTGCAAAGTGATGATTGGCGTCGTAGCGTGTTTTAAAGCGTAAATCGCTTGTAAAGTAACCATAGTTTGTCTTTA
The DNA here is from genome assembly GCA_964352605.1 of uncultured bacterium. Lineage (GTDB taxonomy): Bacteria > Deinococcota > Deinococci > Deinococcales > Trueperaceae > JAHEBB01. The sequence continues at coordinate 2,520 of CAYGTA010000014.1, forward strand.
TGGTTTTGTTGGGGGCGGCGCATCGTTTGTAGTCGGTTTGAGCAAGCTGTGCTGCACTAATCATAATGAAGTATAAAGTGCAGAGTAAGATGGAGCCAAAATAAGCTTAATTTAGGAGTAAGTTATGAAAACAGTTAAGGTTGGCATTATTGGTGGCGGGCTTATGGGGCGTGAAATGGCAAGTGCATTTGCCAGATGGCTAGCCTTACTAGATATGCCGGTCAAACCAGTCTTAACTGCTGTTGCTGACTTAAGTGAAAACGCTCGAGCTTTTTTTAAGCAGATGGATTCAGTTGAGCTTTTAACCAGTGATTACAAGGAACTGCTAGCTAGTGATGTTGAGGTGGTTTATGTTGCAGTGCCGCATCAGCTTCATGAGCAGCTTTATATTGATGTTTTAGAGGCGGGTAAAGATTTGTTTGCTGAGAAGCCTTTTGGCTTTGATTTGGCGGCTGCTAGGCATATTGCTGAGGTGGCTGAGCATAAGGGCGCGTTTGTGCGCTGTAGTAGCGAGTTTCCTTTTTTGCCGGGTGCGCAGCGGGTCTTTAAGTATGCTCAGTCGGGAGTGCTGGGTCGGGTGCTTGAGGTTAATTCTGGGTTTTTGCATAGTAGTGACTTAAACCCAACTAAGGCGGCTAATTGGAAGCGGCAGTCTGCTACTTGTGGTGAGATTGGCGTTATGGGTGATTTGGGGTTACATGCGCTTCATGTACCCCTTCGTTTGGGTTGGAAGCCAAGAAGCGTGTATGCGCAGCTTTCTAAGGGTTACCCTGAACGACCAGATGGTAAAGGGGGCATGGCTGCTTGTGACACCTGGGATAATGCCATGCTGCATACTTGGACAACCATTAATGGCAATGATGTGCCTATGCGTTTTGAAATGAAACGACTTGCGCCAAGCGAAATGAATAGCTGGTATTTAGACATTTATGGTACAGATGGTGGCGTGCGTTATAACACAAAGTATCCTAAAACTTTAGAGACCTTTGAGCGTGCTAGTGACCAAGTTTGGAAGGCTACTGATATTGGTTTTGAGACAGCCTTTAAGACTATCACGGGGGGTATTTTTGAACTAGGCTTTGGTGATTTAATGCAGCAAATGTGGGCGAGTTATTTGCTTGAACGTGAGGGTCTTTTGGGGGATCGTTTTGGTTGTGCCACGGTTTCTGAGGCGGTCGCAAGTCAAATTTTGTTTGAGGCAGCCTTGAAATCTCAGGCTAGTCAATCAGTTGAGAAGGTTGATCTTTAAGCACGATGGGTCGGCAGGGTCTTTTAGCCATGGGAAATTTTATTGTAGATGATGTCAAGGTGATTGATGCTTGGCCAAATCAAGATGGCCTTGCCTTGATTCAAAGTGAGTCTCGAAGTAATGGGGGAGGGCCTTACAATGTGCTTAAAGATTTAGCTGCACTACAGCTCAGGTTTCCTTTAGAGGCCTGTGGCTTAATTGGGCATGATGCGTATGGTGAGTGGATTTTGCAAGATTGCGCTGCGTCGGATATCGATTGTGCTCAGTTAAAGCAAACGCATTCATCTGCAAGTTCTTATACAGATGTCATGACGGCATCCGATACGGGACGTCGCACTTTTTTTCATCAACTTGGAACCAATGCGCTGTTAAGTCAAGATGACGTTGATTTAACTAAGTCAAATGCAAAACTATTTTATTTTGGCTACCTCATGCTTTTAGCTCAACTGGATGCTTTAAATGCTAAGGCTGAAACAGAGGCATCTTTGCTCTTAGCACGAGCCCAAGCGCAAGGCTTTAAAACCATTGTAGATTGTGTCAGCTCAACCCATCCTAAGTTTACACAAGTGGCCTTAGCTGCCCTTAGGCACAGTGACGTTTTTTTTGCTAATGAATTAGAGCTAGGTTACTTGCTTAGTAAAAAAATCAGCTCGAGTTTGGCTGATTTGGCGTCTAGCGCGCCTGATTTGTTTGCTTTAAGTGAATCTTGTTTGTTTGTTGTGCATAGTGTTGAGGGTGCTTGTGTGATTGACTGTAAGCACCGGCGTGTTGTTAAACAGCCAGCGATTGCCTTTCCTAAAGGAAAAATAGTAGGGGCAAATGGTGCGGGGGATGCGTTTGCGGCTGGCTTTTTGGCAGCCTTTCATGAGGATAAGTCTATTGAAACGTGTTTGCATTACGCAGTTTGCGTAGCGGCTATGTCACTGAGTCATGCCAGCACGTCTGGCGGCATAAAACCCCTGGCTGCGTGTTTGGCTTTAGCTGATACCTACGGCTTTCTTAGTCAAGAGTAGAGAGTGCTATCTGAACGACTTGCCGTAATTCTTGCTCAGTTGAACCCGCTCGAGTTAAAACTCTTAATCCTTGAAGGGTGCTAAGAAAAAAACTAGCAAGCGCTTCGGTATCTTTATCTTTAGTGAGCTCCTGTTTGGCTTGAGCTTCTTTCAGTAAATTTAAAAAACGCTGACGAAGCTTCTCAAAATTCGCGAGTAGCTTTTCTTTTGTAGGCGCATCATGAGGTGCAAGCTCAACGGCTGAATTGGTTAAAAGACAACCCAAGCCTTTGCCTTTGTGTAATGAAAAATGAAGCAAATCATCAAAATAAGACCTTAGGCGTTCCTTAACAGAACCACCCTGCTCGAGTGACGCGAGACGCTCAGCACTAAAGACCAACACATAATGATCTAACGCTCGCAAAAAAAGTGCTTCTTTAGACCCAAAATGATGGTAAAGACTCGAGCGGTTAAGCCCTGTTGCATTTACTAAATCTTGAATACTGCTTTTTTCAAAGCCATGCTTCCAGAAGTGCTGAACAATAGTATCCATCAACTCTGATTCATTAAAGCTTAAAGCTCGAGCCATGACTAGCTAGACCAACTCAATGGAATGCTTTTGGGTGTAGCTTAAGCGCATTACGACAGGGCAATCCAGTAGTAGCAAACATGAGCATAAATGCGTTGTAACTTACCCCCGTTACGCTCTACTACTTTGCGAGAAGCCAAATTTGATTTAAATACGGTCAGCAAAACATTTTCTAAATCAATCGCTTTGGCTTCTTCTAAAACGGCTGCTAACATTTTATGGCCATAGCCTTTAGAACGCTCTGTTGGGCGAATGGAGTAGCCAATATGCCCACCTTGCTGTCTCAAATTATCGTTAAGTTCATGTCTTAATTTTATGACACCCACAGGGTAGCCATCTTTTAAAAACCAGTAAGTTGTTTGTGGTACGTGGTCTGTCAGCAGGCCAAGGCCTTCGTGGTAACGCTCGCAATGACGAAGATAAGCTTTAAATTGCGCTTGATTTAAATTATACGCGTTATTTGTGAACCCCTGCTCACCCTGACCAATTTCGTTAAGCATATCTAAAACATCTTGACCATCTTGCTCAGAAGCAGCTTTTAAGCTAAAGACTGACATTACAATAGTTTAAAGGATGAATCTAAACTAAAATGCTAACTAAGCTTCTTTAAACACTCGAGTAACTTAGCTTTGTCGTACTGAGCGTAAAAAAGACTGCCTTGTTGTGCTTTGCTGTGAACTTGAAAGCCTAAAGACTGCATTATGCGGGTGCCCTCTTTAGAAACAACCAGTGCAGAGGCGTGCTTGACACAAAACCCTGCATCCCAAAGTTCTATGAGTTTAGCTAGAAAGGCTTGCCTTAAGCGCCGCGCTATTCCTTTTTTTCTCAACGCAGGATGCACCACAATAGACGAAAAATAAAGCTGATAATCACCCTTAGTTTTAAATTCAGCGAGTGCGCTAGGCTCGAGTGTTTTTTCATCAAAGTCATGGTTTAGTGTGGTTTGAAACGCTTTAGTAGTTAGTGGAAAAGCCGAAATGTAGCCACACAAGTTTTTATCATGATAAGCCAAATAAAACATACTCGGATGGGCTTGCCACCAGCGCTCGAGTATGGCTTGAGCTAGTAAGTCATGGCGTGAGTAAGCTGAAGATGCCAAGCTAAAAATCTCTTTGCAAGGATTATGCTCAGCACTACTCTGAAAAACTTTGAGCACGCTAGGCTTGCTGTTGTAACCAAAGCTCGAGCTTTTCTAAGGCAGTTTTAAAACTGCTTAGTAAGAAGGCGCACTCGGCATTATTAATGCTTAAAGGTGGTGCAATAAGTACATGATCACCTTTGACACCTGCAAAGTTGCGTCTTGGGTAAATAATGAGACCTTCTTGAAAGGCGAGTTGTGTGATTTTCTGATAAACATTCCAGTCAGCAGGGAAGGGTTCCTTTGTTGTTTTATCAGCTACAAACTCAACGCCTAAAAGCAAGCCTTTACCGCGAACATCCCCTATAAAAGAAAACTTCTCTTGTAAATTTAGAAGCTGCGTTTTTAAAAACTTACCTTGCTTAGTGGCATTATTACAAAGTTGCTCGTCTTCAATAATCTTTAAGGCCTCTAAGCCAATAGCGCACGAAAGTGGGTTACCGGCGTAGGTGTGACCATGCCTAAAGCCACCCCAAGCTAAGACCGCTTCACTAATGTTAGAGCGGCAAACCACTGCACCTAACGGTGAGTAGCCAGCGCCTAAGCCTTTAGCTAAAGCTAAAATATCCACATGGGCATCCCAATGCTGGTAAGCACAAAACGTGCCGGTACGACCTGCACCGGTCATTACTTCATCATAAATCGTTAAGATGCCATACTTCTTGCAGATTCGACTGACAATTTCAAAATACTCATCGGGTGCAACAATCGCAGCGGTAGAGGCGCCCCCAATAGGCTCAAGAATAAAAGCAGCAATGGTTTCAGGACCAAGCTCCAAAATTTTTTCTTCTAAAGCATGAGCGCAAGCTACGTTACAGCTTGGGTATTCTTTATGAAAAGGACAACGATAACAAGTGGGCGCAGCAATATAATTCTGTTCATAAAGCAGTGCCTCAAAAGGCTCATTAAGCGTGCTGTAACCTGTAGCGGAGAGTGCACCTAAAGTAGAACCATGGTAAGAAGGAAAGCGACTCAAAATACGGTAGCGACCCTCATCACCTTTAGCAACATGATACTGCCTAGCTAATTTAATGGCAGACTCTACTGCTTCAGAGCCACCCGAAACATAAAAAACACGATTTAAATCTTGACTTAAGTGCTCACACAATTTCTCAGCCAAGTCAATAGCCGCGTGACTCTCAAACTGCGTACGATAAGCAAAACTTACTTTCTTAGCTTGCTCATTCATGGCTTTAAGCATACGCGGATGAGCATGACCCAAATTACTCACAATGGCACCCGAAGAACCATCAAGATAGCGCTTACCGGCAGTATCAATTAACCAAACACCCTCACCATAATCAATAAGCGGCAAATCCATAGCAACCTGATAAAAAAGCTTCTCACTCGAGTTGGGCATAACTATCTCCTAAAGCCTAGGCTTACTCAGTGTACAATCAAAGCAAGCATAACAGGAGGAAGTCTATGGCAAAAAAACAATCTAAAGTCATTATTAGCTGTGCAATCACAGGTGGTATTCATACGCCAAGCATGTCACCCGCTTTGCCTTACACCCCTGAACAAATTGCAAGTCAAGCTATAGATGCCATAAATGCAGGCGCAGCCATCGTGCATTTACATGCTCGTGACCCCCAAACGGGCATGCCAACAGCCGACCCCAACGTTTTTAAAGCTTTCTTACCCATCATTAAAGAAAAAACGGACGGCATTATTAACATAACTACGGGTGGCGGCATGAACCAGAGTGTGCAAGATCGCCTAACAACCCCCCTAGAAGTTAAACCAGAAATGTGCTCGTTAAATTTAGGCAGCATGAATTTTGCCATCTACCCACTTGCTGAAAAAGAACGCAATTGGCAACACGACTGGGAAAAACCTTTTCTAGAAAGCTCAGATGATTTCATCTTTAAAAATACTTTTAAAGACATACGCTACATCACTGAAAAACTAGGCAAAGAACACGGTGTACGCTTCGAACTCGAGTGTTACGATGTAGGTCACTTGTATAGTTTAGCGCATGTTATTGATAAGGGCTGGCTTGAGCCTCCTTTTTTTATTCAAACTATTTTTGGTGTTCTTGGTGGCATTGGCGCTGACCCTGCTTGCCTTAACTTTATGAAAGAAACAGCTGATAAACTCTTTGGTGATGACTACTACTGGTCTGTTCTAGCTGCAGGTCGCGCACAACTGCCATTCACAACGCAAGCAGCCAGTATGGGTGGCAACGTACGAGTAGGCTTAGAAGATAATTTGTATATAAGCAAAGGCAAACTTGCTAAAGATAATGCTGAACTTGTAAGCCGCATTAGAAAAATCATAGAAAACCTAAATCTAGATATAGCTACGCCTGACGAAGCTCGAGCTATGCTTGACTTAAAAGGGAAAGATAAGGTTGCCTTTTGATAAACAGCTTATCTACCTCATAATTTACCCAAAGGAAGCAACAGGGTTACCTAAAACGCCTTCATCGGGCACGACACCTAAGCCGTTGCCTGTAGGTACTTTGATTTTGCCATTTTTTATTTTTATACCGTTTTGAGAGTCGTAGTTGCCTTCTATGTAAGGTTCAGCTAGCCAGACACCTTCGCTTAGTTTTGGGTCTACCGTTGCGCCTATGTGGGTGCAGGCTGCGGCTATGATGTCGCCACCCCAAGAGTCATCGCAAGTATGGGGCATGCTGCGTACTTTGCAGATATCACGAACGGTTCGCATGGGGGTTAGGCCGCCAAGTCGAGTAACTTTGAGCCCAAAGCCGTCACATATGCCTGTGCTTATGGCCCGCATGACTATATTCAGATCTTCAGTGTTTTCATCTAGATAAACGGGGTGTCTTAGCATAGGGCGCACGTTCTGTATTTCTTCTAGGGTGTTGCAGGGTTGTTCTAAAACTAGCTTTATATGAGCGCATTGTTGGCTTACAAACATGACATCTCGAGTGGTCCAGCCTCGGTTTGCATCTATGGCTAAACGTACGCCGGGTTTAAGTACTTCATTAACCAGCTTTATAGTTTCTAGGTCTTCTTCGACGGGGCGTCCGCCAACTTTAACTTGAATGCGTTCATAGCCTTCAGCTACTTTTTCTTTAACTTGCTCTGCTGTGCTTTTCGGGTCATTGACCGCAGTAGCGTAATAAGAGGGCACATACTCTCTTCTTGCACCTCCAAGTAAGTCACACACTCTGGCACCATAATGTTTGCCCATTATGTCCCAGATGGCTATGTCTATGGCGGC
>CAYGTA010000014.1:9779-11691 GCA_964352605.1 uncultured bacterium
TTAAGACCCCTGTGGTGCTTTGAATGAATAAACGAACACAATTCAACCCAATCGTTTCGGACTTGCGGTTGGACTGTGCCTCATGTAACTCAAACTTGCAGCATAGCCAAAGGTTCGTTTAGGGTTTCACAGATGGGTTTTGTAACTACTAATCTTAAGGAGGTTAGGAATGAAAGATATTGAACTCTTAAAGGCCTTATATGCAAAGGGACATATTAGTCGCCGTGACTTTATGAAACAAGTGACAGCCTGGGGTGTTGGTGCTGGTTTAGCTGGTTCATTTTTAAGTGGTGTGGCAGTTGCCCAAACACCTAATAGAGGTGGGCATTTTGTTGTAGGTGGCTCAGGTGGTAGCTCTGTTGATAGTTTTGACCCGACGACCTTTGCATCGTTCATACCTTCTTTTACAGCGAAAGTTTGGGGTAACAGATTAGTCAACCCTGCACCAGACGGTACACTCACAGCTTCATTGGCAACAGAGTGGAGCAGTAACGACGACTTTAGTGTATGGACTTTGCAATTACGAAATGACGTTGACTTTCATAACGGTAAAACCATGACGGCTGCCGATGTTGTCTACTCTATAGGTCGTCACTATGGCCCTGAAACCATTTCAGGTGCAGCAGGTAACCTAGCTGATTTACAAGATGTTAAAGCACTAGGTGACAGCGCAGTTGAATTTACCCTTAAGCAAGGCAATATTGATTTTATGTATTTGCTTACTGACTATCACTTAATTATTCAACCAGAAGGCACAACTAATGAAGGAATTGGTACCGGGCCCTTTATAGTAGATAGTGTTGAGCACGGTGTTCGCTACACGCTAACGCGTAACGATAACTACTTTAATGCCCCCATGCCCTATTACGACTCAGTTGAAATTTTAACCATTAACGATACAACTTCAAGAATGGCTGCATTGCAGACAGGTCAAGTTCACGCTATCGAACGTGTAGACCCCAAAACAGTAGAGTTCTTAGCTCGAGCTTCTAATGTTCAGATTGTTAGTACCCCAAGTGGCGCGCACTACACCTTCCCTATGGATATGGATGTCAATCCGTTTGACGCTCCTGATGTGGTGATGGCGCTCAAATACGCAGTACCTCGTCAAGAAATGGTTGATAAAATCCTCTCTGGTTACGGTACTTTGGGTAACGATAATCCTATTAACAGTGCCTTTCCTTTATTTGAAGGCACTATAGAGCAACGTGCTTTAGATATTGAACAAGCCAAATTTCACTATGATAAATCAGGCCATAGTGGCCCTATTGTGCTTCGCACATCTGATGTTGCCTTTCCGGGAGCCGTAGAGGCAGCAGTGCTTTTTCAAGAGAGTGCCGCCAAGGCAGGTATTACAATTGATATTAGGCGTGAACCTGGTGACGGTTACTGGTCTGATGTTTGGAATGTACAACCGTTTTACGCGTCTTACTGGGCAGCTCGCACAACTCAAGATCAGATTTTCTCAGTAGCTTATCGCTCTGATGCTGATTGGAATGAGTCGCGTTTTCGCAATACTGACTTTGACGCGCTACTCTTTCAAGCTCGTGGCGAAAGTGACCCTGCTGTTCGGGCTGGCATTTACACGCAAATGCAGCAAATGGTTCGTGATCAAGCAGGCGTTATTGTGCCAATGTTTAATGATTATGTTGATGCCATTTCTACAGACGTACAAGGCTACATTAAAAACCCTGCAGATTCTCTAGGTGGCCACTTTATCGCTGAAAATACTTGGTTCGCTTAATCTAGCCGTCAATTAAGCATAGGGGAATGGTTTAAGGCTATTCCCCTATTTTTTTAGAAACAAGGGAGGTTTAGGTTTGCCGAACTATTTGTTACGCCTTATTTTGCAGCGTTTAGCCTTAGGTATTTTAACGCTTTTTGTTATTTCTATTCTTATTTTTCTTGGTAC
>CAYGTA010000014.1:11791-23992 GCA_964352605.1 uncultured bacterium
TTTTGGTCTGATAATCCTATTGAAATACCAGGACGTTTTGACAGTATTGCTGTTGTTAACGAAAGAATGAACTTTTTTGAAAGGTTACGGGTTATATCTTTGCCTGTTGCTACCTTAGTTTTAGTAGTACTTGCTCATATGATGCGTATGACCAGAGCTGCGCTTATAGGCATTATGTCAAGCCCTTATATTGAAATGGCTACCCTAAAAGGCGTGAGTCCTTTCAAAATTATTACCCGACATGCCTTGCCCAACTCAATTGCACCAATTGTAAATGTCATTGTGCTTAATCTTGCGTATCTTGTTGTTGGTGTTGTTGTGGTTGAAGTTGTCTTTGTTTACCCGGGTATGGGTCAGCTACTTGTTGATCATGTTTCCAAAAGGGATTTACCCATGGTACAAGCCTGCAGTTTAATCTTTGCAGCCATTTACATTTCTCTAAATATGTTTGCTGACATTGTATCCATTATTAGCAACCCGAAACTAAGGTTCCCAAAATGAGCATAGCCCGAGCGCCTATATCAGCAAAATTTGGTCTCATTGTCGTGGCCTTGTTTTTATTAACAGCTATTTTTGGCCCTTTTCTTTCACCCTATACACAGTCTGCATTAGTGGGTAGTGTTTGGGAGTCAGCATCATCTGAATTTCTATTTGGTACCGATAATCTAGGGCGAGATATTTTCAGTCGCATGATTTACGGTACACGCATAACGCTTTTTGTAGCCTTAGCAGCAAGCTTCATATCGTTTAGCTGGGGTATCTTTACGGGCTTCTTAGCAGCCGTAAGTGGCGGCTGGGTTGACCAAGCTCTAAGTCGCTGGGTCGATATTCTTATGGCCTTCCCAACCCTCATTTTTGCACTTGTCATTTTGAGCATGGTACCCATAAACATGCTTTCCCTCATCCTTGTCATGGCAACCCTCGACTCAACTCGAGTGTTTCGCATAGCGAGATCTTTGGCTGAATCGACGTCTGTTATGGAGTTTGTTGAGGCTGCTAGGCTTAGGGGCGAGAGTATTATTTGGATTATTTTTAGAGAGATTTTGCCTAATACGCTTACGCCTTTAATTGCTGAGTTTGGTTTGCGTTTTTCGTTTGCCATTTTGTTTTTGAGTTCGTTGAGCTTTTTGGGTTTAGGGGTTCAACCGCCTCAGGCTGATTGGGGTGGCATGGTTCGTGAGAATTCTGGCGGTATTTCGTTTGGTATTCCTGCTGCGCTTATTCCTGCTACTGCGATTGCTCTTTTGACCGTTTCTGTTAATTTTATTGTGGACTGGCTGTTAGATAAAACGTCAGATATTAGAAATCAGTAGGGTGAATGAATGGCAGATTTAATTACGGTTAAAGATCTTCTTATAACTGCAAGAATTCATCGGCCGGGTGAAAAGCCTTTTGATGTAACGATTGTTGATAAAATTTCATTTACCCTTAAAAAAGGTGAGGTTCTTGGGCTTATTGGTGAGTCAGGTGCAGGTAAATCTACGATTGGTGTGGCTGCGCTTGCTTACGCTCGTTATGGTTGCCGTATTGCTGGTGGCGAATTCCTTTTACATAATGAAAATGTTCTTGATTATCAGGGTGACCGCTTAAGAGAGCATCGTGGTGGGCGGGTTTCTTATGTTGCGCAATCTGCTGCTGCTGCTTTTAACCCTGCTCATAAGTTAGATGATCAGATTGTAGAAGTGGCTGTAACTAAGGGCAATATGAGTCGAGATGAAGCGCTTAAGTATGCGCGTGAGCTTTACGCTAAAATTGGCCTTCCTGACCCTGAGAATTTTGGTCAACGCTACCCTCATCAAGTATCGGGTGGTCAGCTTCAGCGTGCCATGACCGCTATGGCTTTGGCTAGTCGACCTGATCTTATTGTCTTTGATGAACCAACCACGGCGCTTGATGTAACCACCCAAATTGATGTTTTGGCTGCTATTAAAGAAGCTATTCGTGATTTTGGTATTTCAGCGCTTTACATTTCGCATGATTTGGCTGTTGTGGGGCAAGTTAGTGACCGTATTATGGTACTTAGGCATGGCAAAATGGTGGAGCTAGGACCAACCGAGCAGATTTTTGATAATCCTACAGAGGATTATACTAAAGAGCTAGTGTCTATTCGTAGTGATATAAAACCTGAGAGTCCACGTACAGATAAACCTGCATTGCTTAGGTTAGATAATGTTACGGCTAGTTATGATGGCAAAGTAGATGTCGTTAAAAATGTAACTATGGATCTTGAGGCAGGCCAAACGCTTGCTGTTGTCGGTGAGTCTGGTAGTGGTAAGTCAACCACAGCCCGCATTATTATGGGTTTGCTGCCACAAAAGGAAGGAAGCATTACTTTTGATGATGTTGTTTTTCCTCCAAAATTAAAGGATCGTAGCAAAGAACAAAAACGGCGTATTCAAATGATTTATCAGATGGCTGATACCGCTATGAATCCGCGTCATACCATTAAAGATATTATTGGTAGACCTATGACCTTTTATTTTGGTACTTCAGGTAGAGAGCGCGATGAAAAAGTTAAAGACCTGTTGGCACAAATTGAAATGGGTCCTGAGTTTATGAATCGCTTTCCAGCAGAGCTGTCAGGTGGGCAAAAGCAGCGTGTTTGCATTGCAAGGGCGCTAGCTGCGAAACCTGAACTCATTATTTGTGATGAAGTCACTTCAGCGCTTGACCCGCTTGTGGCTGAAGGCGTGTTGCAGCTTTTACTTAAATTACAGCGAGATACAAATGTGGCTTATTTGTTTATAACTCATGATATTGCTACGGTTCGTGCTATTTCAGATTCAATTGCAGTGATGTACCAAGGTGAAATTGTAGAGGTTGGGCAGAAGAGTGAAATCTTAAATCCGCCTCATCCGCCTTATACTGAGCTTTTGTTAGCTTCTGTACCCGAAATGCGGGTGGGTTGGCTAGAAGAGGCGATTAGTAACAGAACCATGGAATCAGCTGGTAATTAATACATCTAACTGAGGCTTTAAAACGCCTCAGTTTTCCTAAGGCACTTTGAATACTCGTTAGAAAATAGCCTTTAATTCATGACGATAAGGGTAAGAGCTTTGGGTGCCTTGCTTAGTTACTGAAAGCGTTGCAATACTAGAAGCTTTGCCTACTGCATCTGCTAAAGCTAGCTGAGAACCTAAAAAGAAGGCTAGACTGCCAACAAAAGAATCTCCGGCACCTGTACTGTCAACAGCGCTTACTTTTGTTGCTGCGTGAAACTGAACTGCTGTGTCTTGAGTCACAAACACAGCGCCTTTTTCCCCTAAAGTAATAACTACCTGTTTAGGTCCTAGATCTAAAAAAGCAGACGCTGCAACTTTAGCTTCCTCTATAGAATCTACCTTTTTGTCTAGCAGCATGGCTGCTTCAACCTCGTTAGGTACAAAAACATCTGTAAGAGCAAGTAAATCAGCAGGTAAGTCCCTAGCAGGTGCAGGATTCAAAATAGTTAAGGTTTGGCTAGCTCGAGCTATCTTGAAGGCCTCTAAGGTTGCTTCTAAGGGGGTTTCTAATTGGCAAATGAGTACATCTGCATTTTGAATGACTGTCTTGGCTGCTTGTACATCTGCGACTGAAAGACTGTCATTTGCACCCGGTACAATCACAATTGAGTTTTGACCGGTGCTTTCCTCTACGGTTATGGGCGCAACGCCTGAAGACTTAGTTTTGTCAAATAATACAAAGTCAGTATTTATGCCTTGCCCTTTGTAATTTTGTAAGTAGTTTTCACCAAAAACATCACCCCCGAGTTTAACGACCACGCTGACATCTGCACCTAAACGAGATGCCATAACAGCCTGATTGCTGCCCTTGCCACCAAAGCCCACACTAAACGCTGAGCCTACAAGTGTTTCACCTGCAACGGGTAAACGAGGCACTCGAGCTATGAGGTCGGTCATGGCGCTACCTACCATGCATATTTTGGGGTTCATAGTTGTTCCTTTAAGAAGCTTAGTAGGTCTTTTTCATCTGTAAAAATGCTTTCTAGTGCGCCTGCTAGCATAGCGTTTATGGGTCTATCTCTAAACGCTACCCGCCTGTCAGTCATGTAGCCTATAAGTCGGTAGGGTTTATTTTGAAGTTGTTTTTGTGCGTAAGCTAAGCCCAGTTCAAAAGCTGCGCCTTCATCAGGTACACGACCATCAAGCACAAATAATAAAATATCACTCTCAAAAACCTTATCACGGTCAAGTTTAAAAATGGCAGCCGCTCTTTCATCTGGATTGAACTTAACCTTAGGGTCATTGAGTTCAAAGCCATCACGCTGCGGTAAAAAAACCTTAAAGCCTAAAGACTCGAGCTTGTGGCAAAGCTGCTCGTTAAATGCTTTTTCTGCGTCATTAAATAAAGGTCCGGCAAAGTAAATCTGCATGTATTAGTCTAACAAAAAAGAGCACTCACATTGGAGTGCTCTTTAAAGCTTAATCAGCGCATAGGCTGACTAGTTTTTAACTTACTGCATTTCTGACATTTGATCTTCTAAGATCAAATTAGCCTCTGCATTTGCAAATTCTAGAGTGTCTGCAACATCAGCGCCATCCATAATTGCTGCCATTTCTTGGGCAATCATGTCACGAACAAAGTCGTAACCAGCTACAGGGGGTTCAGCAATACCATACTCGAGTAAGTCAAATGCGGTTTGGTAGGTAGGGTTTGCGTCAAAGTAGTCGCTTAGGTTGTTAGCTACACTTTCACGTACAGGGAAGTAGTTGCTGGCAATGGCCCATTTTGCTTGAACATCTGGGCTGGTGTAGTACTTAATGAATTCCCATGTTGCTACGATTTCTTCGGCAGTATGACCTGTCGGAATGCTTACACTGGCGCCGTAGATGTTCATAACGGGCTCAGCAGTTGTGTGAGGAATAGCTGCAACGCTCCATGCATGCCCTGCGCCTTCATCAACGGCACTTTGGTAGAAAGGTAAGCCTGATGATGATCCTACAGTGAAGAGAGTACGGCCTGCACCAAAGTTGGTTTGATCGCCAAAACGTTCGGTTACAACGGCTGCGCATCCTTCATCAAAAAGGCTTTGCAAGAAGGTCATAGCTTCAACAGCGGCTGGGCTGTTGTAAGTGTACTCGTCTGCTTCATAGTCAAAAATATCGCCACCAAAAGCAAATGTCCAGCTGGCGAAACGACTTGCGTCAACGCTTAATTCGTAACCTAATGAACCTTCGCTTGTTGCTGAGCTAAAAGGATTATTGGCAGCAGCGCAAGCAGCTTCTTTAAATTGATCTGGTGTTGTAGGAGGGCCGTCAAAGCTGATGGCGCCTGCTGAACTAAGCTCTGCTAACCAGTCGCTGTTGTAGTAAAGCATTTCCATAGATCTATTGGGTGGAAAGCCTAAACGTTCGCCACCAAAGCTAGGGAAGACATCTGCACTGTAAAAACCAGCAAAGAAGTCTGCTTTTTCGTCATCACTTAAACCCCATGTGGCACTATCAACGAGGGGAGCTATGTCAAGCATGCCGTCTGCTAACTCGTAGGTGGCTGCTTGGTTTTGATATGCAACAACTAAGTTAGGGGTATCTGCACTGCCAAGAAGCGGAAGCATTTTTTGAAAAATGTCACCGTATCCACCTTGGTACTCAGCAACGACATTAATGCCGTAAGGGTTTGTCGCGTTAAAGTCTTCTACAATTTCCAGAAGAGAAGCTTCGCGATCTCTTGTGTGTTGGTGCCAAAAGGTAACGGTTGTACCTGTTGGATCAACGTCTTCGTATTGGGCAAAGGCAAAGCACAAACTCAGTGCAAGCATTGCTAACAAAATTTTTTTCATGGAGGGCTCCTTCCAAATAACGCAGCTTTGCTGCGTTGCAAACGGCTTTTGGGCCGATAATGCCTAAATAAGAGTGCTTGGTCTTAGGGGCAAATGAGTGTTTTTGTGTTCACGATTTTAGCTTTTTATGTCTAATCCCCTAAGTAAGAATAGAATACTAAATTAACCTTTTAAGCCAGACGTTGCAATGCCTTCGGTAAAGTATTTTTGAGTAAAGAAAAAGACCACCAAGACCGGCAAAATAACAATAACGGAACCAGCAAGTAAAAGATGTGTTTCAGGACCCGCTTCATTAACAAATGACCATAAACCTACACCTAAAGGTCGCCATGCTGCGCTTGTAGTTACTAGCAAAGGCCATATAAATTCATTCCAAGAATCAACAAAGGTAAACAGTGTGACGGTTAAAATTACAGGCATACTCATAGGAATGACAATAGCTGTTAAAAAGCGTAAGTGACCAGCACCATCTATTTGTGCTGCGTCCCACAGCTCTTTAGGAATCCCTTTAAAGAACTGTCGAAGTAAAAAAATGGCAAAAGCCTTGGCGATAAAGGGCACCGTGAGCGCAGCAAGCGTATTCATCCAAGAACCCCAAGGAATAATTTCACCACGAATCATAAGGTAATTTGGAATGAAGGTCACGGTGCCAGGAATCATCATGGTTGCTAGCAAAATCATAAATAGAACATCACGCCCAGGAAATTGGATGTTTGCAAATGCATAGGCGGCCAAAATAGACGTTACAAGTAAGCCCACAATAGTTGTTGCTGTAATGATAATAGTATTTATGAAGTAGCGTGAAAAAGCTGCCTCTGTCCAAGCTTCTGAGTAATTTTGAAATTGAGGCACATTAGGAACAAGTTGCTTATTTATAGTCTCACCAAGTGTCATGAGTGATGTTGAAACCATATAGAAAAAAGGGGTAATGCAAATCAGCGCTCCGACGATTAAAATGAAGTAAATAATTAAGTGAAACCATTTAAACTCGTAGGGTTCCTTGTATTTTTTGCTTTTAGGGGCTTGTGTAGCTTCAAGCATCAAACACTTTCCTTCCTAAAACACGATTTTGAATAAGCGTAACCATAAGAATAAGTATGAACAACAAAATTGATTGCGCAGCAGCAAGACTGAAATTATTAGATTTATAAAAAGTATCAAAGATAACCACGCTAGCAGTATCTAAAGAATCTCTTACGAAGGGTTGCCTCATAACATAAAGCTGTGTAAAGGCCTGCAACGCTCCTATAAAACCAAGAATGGTTAAGTAAAAAGTGACAGGAGATAATAGCGGAACGGTAATACCCCAGAACTTTTGTACATTATTAGCACCATCAATTTCAGCTGCCTCATAAAGTTGTTTAGGAATGCCGCCCAAACCCGCTAAGAAAATAACGACATTGTAGCCACTGTAAGTCCAAATACCAAAAACAATAAGCACAATCAAAGCTAAACTCGGTCCAAGCCATAAACCCTCGAGTTGCCAAGCTATGCCTGTTGAGGCAAGCCACGAGTTGATTTGTGTAAGGCGAGCATCTCCGAGCATAACTTCTAGAATAGGTTTGGGTTCAAAAAGCCAGCGTTGAAAAGGTAAGCCTAGTGCCGCCATGAGCTGATTAGCAATGCCTGTTTCACGTTGGCTAAAAATACTCCTGAAAATAACAGAGGTTGCAACAACGGGCATAACATAGGGTAAAAAATAAATCATTCTAAAAAATTCTTGACCTTTTATCTTTTGGTGTAACAGTGAAGCAATTGCTAAAGATAATAAAATTTGAATGGGTATAGAGCCAAGTGCATAAAACACCGTTCGAACAATAGAATTTAAAAACGTGGTTGTTTCTCGGCCACCACCAGACAGCATGATATTCCAACCCACAATCATACTAATGCCAGCTGCAATAAGCCCAACAGAGCCTAAAAATCTGGCTAAGCGGAATCTTTTTGCGCTAGCAAAGGCATCCACCCATAACCAGTGTGCCACCATAATGAGCAGCAAGCCACCTAAAAAGATGAGCCCACCCCAAACATTGCCTAATAAGCGCTCGTAATTATCAAAGCCAACAAAGGCACCCTTACGAACCCGCCAACGGTGCAAACTCATGTAAATGGCAAAGCCAATCGGGAACAAACCAAAAACACCAATAACCAAAAAAGAAGGCAAAATAAACAAATACCCCGTAAGCCACTCACGACGCTTACGACGCAACTTCGTTACAGGCAAAGAATCCGAAGACGAGGAATTGCTAGATTGAGAAGAGCTCGAGCGTGTAGCCATGTTAGGAATTATACCGTAGTTTCTCTAGTTGTGACATTGTGTATAGCTTTTTTAGCATAGTTTTTTACTGTCAGCTTAGTATCAGCGGTCTTAAAGTTTATGGCTTGTCTTTTATTTGAGTCTTTATACTTAGTCAAGGTATAGTACAGGTTTATGGTTAGTTGAAATGCTAAACTAATCAGTATTGAAATTACTCAGTAACTTTAAAGGTTAATTAACAAGTAGTAATCGTGGAGGCTACGATGATCGGTGTAACTGATTTAAGGAATAACACTAAGGTTGAAATGGATAACGGTATCTGGGAATGTATTGACTTTCAACATCAGAAAATTGGTAGGGGTGGTGCGAAGGTTGTTGCAAAATTCAGGAATTTAGATACCGGTTCAATTGTTGAAAAAAGCTTTAATGCTAGTGAAAAGTTAAAAGACATCTTTATTGACTATAAAAAGATGCAGTATCTATATGGAGACGGTGATACGTATACTTTTATGGATATGGAAACGTATGAGCAGCCGACTTTAAGTAAAGAGCAGTTAGGTGACGCAGCTAAGTATTTGAAAGAGAACTTAGAAGTCACGATTGATTACTTTCAGAGTCGTGCTATTAAAGTGACCTTACCCATGAGTGTTGAATTGAAGATTGTGCAGACTGACCCAGGCGTCAAAGGTGACACGGTTTCTGGGGGTAGTAAGCCCGCTGTTTTGGAATCTGGTGCTACGGTTAATGTTCCTTTATTTATAGAGCAAGACGAAGTTATAAGAGTAGATACGCGCAGTGGTGAGTACCTAGGTCGTGCTTGATGAATGTTAAAGACCTAGAAAAGTTACTTGCAGCGGTTGCAGATGCTGATCTGAATGAGTTCATGCTTGAAACAGGCGATTACAAGCTAACTTTAAAGCGGGGAGGCGTTCAAGTTATTGAAACTGTGCAAGTAACGCCTGCAGTTGCTGCTAGTCCTCAAGTTGCTTCAGCTGTAGTAGTAGCTAGCGAAGAGCCTAAACAGGCTGCTACTGAACCGCTAGCTGAAGAGCCAGCTGCGGCAGAAGCATCAAATTTTATTGAAGTAACAGCGCCTATTGTAGGTACGTTCTATGAAGCTTCGTCACCTGAAGCCCCAGCTTATGCCAAAGTAGGTGACAAGGTCAAAGCAGGTAGCGTTCTTTGCATTATAGAAGCTATGAAGCTAATGAATGAAATTGAAGCAGAAAGCTCAGGCACTATTGCCGAAATTTTGGTAAGTAACGCTGACCCAGTTGAATACGGTCAAGTTCTCTTTCGTATTGACCCGAGCTAAGGAAGACTGTGTTTAAAAAAATCCTCATTGCGAATCGTGGTGAAATTGCGCTTCGCATTCATCGTGCTGCAAAAGAACTAGGTATTAAAACCGTAATGGTTTACTCAGAGGCAGATGAAAAATCATTACCTGTCCTACTTGCTGATGAGTCTATCTGTATTGGACCTGCCGCCTCAGCTGCGTCTTACTTAAACATAAGAAATATTCTATCTGCCGCTATTGTTACGGGCGCAGAAGCTATACATCCGGGTTACGGATTTTTATCAGAAAACCCAGAATTTGCTCAAAAATGCGAAGAGCATAACTTGGTCTTTATAGGCCCCACACCCGAACAAATACGCTTAATTGGCGACAAAGCGAGCGCAAGACGCACAGCGCAAGCCGCCAAAGTACCCTTAACACCCGGCACAGATGCACTCAACTCGAGTGAAGAGGCACATCAAAAGGCAGCTGAGATTGGCTACCCTGTTATTCTTAAAGCTTTAGCAGGCGGTGGCGGTCGCGGTATGCGTATTGTGCACAGTGCTGACGAACTCGAGCGTAATCTTAAGAACGCGCAAGAGGAAGCTAGGGCTGCGTTTGGTAATCCTGATATGTATATGGAGAAGTTTTTAGAGGAACCTCGCCATGTTGAGATTCAGGTTTTTGGTGATGGTAAAGGTAATGTGGTTCATTTTTATGATCGTGATTGCTCGATTCAGCGAAGGTATCAGAAGCTGTTAGAAGAAGCACCTAGTACTTTGCCTGAAGCTTTGCGTCTTGAGATTGCGAAGTCAGCGGTTCGTTTGGCTAAGTATGTGAATTATCGTGGTGCGGGTACGTGTGAGTATTTGGTTGATCGTGAGGGTAAGTTTTATTTTAGTGAAATGAATACGCGTATTCAGGTTGAGCATCCTGTTACTGAGCGGGTTATGCGCTTTGATTTGGTTAAAGAGCAGTTTAGGGTGGCGTTTGGTGATGGCTTAACGTTAAAGCAAAAAGAAATTAGACCAGAGGGCCATGCGATTGAGGTGCGTATTAATGCTGAAGATCCTGATCATGATTTTCGCCCGTCGGCTGGCATGATTACGGATGTTCATTGGCCGGGTGGGCCGGGCATTAGAGTCGATTCGCATGTGTATTCGGGTTACCGTATTCCACCTTATTATGACAGTCTTATTGCTAAGATTATTGCTTGGGCTCCTACACGTGAACTGGCGATTGCTCGTATGAAGCGTGCTTTAGAAGAGACAATTGTTGAGGGTGTTAAAACAACGATTCCTTTTCATTTAAAAGTGCTTGATAATGCCTTTTTTCAAAGGGGAGCTGTGTACACTAACTTTATTGAGAAACGAATGCTTAATGAATAAGAATTTGCAGGTTTTTTGTGGCTAGAAGACAAGCTCGTGAGTTAGCTTTTCGTACGCTTTTTCAAGCTGAGCGCGGTCATGCACCGATACTGGATGTATGGCTTCAGGCTAAAGATGATTTGGCGCAGCATGATGATGAAAATGAAATTGAAGAGGTTTTTGGCGAAGGTTTAGATGCAGAGGCGTTAGCTTTTGCTGATGAGTTGATACAGCTTTATCATGCAAATCAAGCTGCTATAGATGAAGAACTCAATGAAGCAATAGAAGGCTGGACGTTTACGCAAATGGCGCAAACAGATTTAAATGTATTGCGTCTTGCTTTGGCTGAATTTAAGTTTGTTGATTTGCCTGATGAGGTAACCATAGAAATGGCAATTCGTTTGGCTAAAAAGTATGGTGGTGAAGAGTCAGGACGCTTTGTAAATGGTGTCTTAGCTCAAGTCTTAAGACTTAAGAAAGTGAATGTCGAGGTTTAAAGCATGGATGGGTTGCTTGCAAATAAGCTCTTATGGGTTGCGTTATTCGCAACATTTGCAGCGCAACTGTTTAAAGTCATTTTGGTGCTTATTACCGAACGGCGATGGGCGTTTGACCGTATGCTTGAAACGGGAGGTATGCCTTCAAGCCACTCTGCGGCTGTGACGTCACTATCAACAGGTATAGGTTTAAGCTACGGCTGGGATAGTCCTTTATTTGCAATTTCAATGGTTTTTGGGGGCATTGTTATGTATGACGCTACGGGTATAAGGCGTGCTGCGGGCATTCAAGCTCAGCTTATTAATGAGTTAGTACAAGAACTTACCCATGTTGTTGATGAAGGCTTTAAACCCCAAACGCTTAAAACACTCTTAGGGCACACCTATCCGCAAGTTGCTGTTGGTGCTATTTTAGGCGTTGTGCTGGGCATAATTTTCTTCATTTAAGAAAATTTTTGTAACGCTCTTGCTACAGAAGCAAATTTAACATCACTTGCGCCAGCGTTTAAAAGTACTTGTTTACATTCATTTATCGTTGTACCGGTCGTAATAACATCATCAATGAGTAAAATGCGCTCACCTTGAAGAGCTTTCGCTTGAAACACGTTTTGCATATTTTTCAAGCGAGCTTCTTTGCTTAGTTTAGCTTGCTGTTTGGTAGCCTTAGTGCGCCTTAAAAGCTTTTTAAACTCAAGACCTAGATGCCCTGCCAACGGTTTCGCAATGAGGTTAGATTGATTGTAGCCACGCTGCAGGTAACGCTGCCAATGCAGCGGAACAGAACTAACCGTATCAATCTTCCAATTTGCCTGACGAACTTCACTAGCAAGTGCCTGTGCAAATAGCTTAGCTAAACTAGTGACGTTATAGTACTTTAATTGCCTAATGGCTCGCTCTAAGCTTGCTTCATAACTGCCCAAGGCAAGACTATCTTTTAAGTGAATAGGTTTAAAAAGATTAGTAGCACAAGTTTTACAACAGCCCAAACTCGAGCTTTTTTCTTTTTTGCATAGCGGGCAGGGTGT
>CAYGTA010000015.1:0-6999 GCA_964352605.1 uncultured bacterium
GCAAAAGCTGTAGCTAAATCTTTGAACTTATGGGTATTTGCTTCATGTGAAGCTTGTACCAGTACAAAAGATTCATCAGCATGTTTTGCTCTTTGGTCAGCTTTTGGATAGTAGAGACTAATCAGGAAAGCTTTAGGGTTTCTGCTTTGAATAAGTAGTTCATCTTGCTCTAAGTAGCTAGGGGTTATTTTCTTAACAGTCTGCCTCATCTAGCCTCCATACTTAAAAGCTTAACGAAAGAGGCGTGATTGAAGCGTGATTATGATGTGCAGGAAGGCTTTTCTGCGTTTTGAAATTTAATGAAAAAAGTGACTACTTAAACGCCTCCAAAGCTTACTTTAAAGACTCGAGCCCTAACTCTAGAAAGGCTAGGTAAGTTGTAAAACTCTGGTCTTGTAACTGAAAATCAATTGGGTTTTTACTTTTGTTTAATGCGTTTTGTGCTTTCTGTTTATAACTGAGACTGCTGGCTTCATGTTTGTCTAGCAAACTATAAACCTGCAAGGCCGCTTCGGTTTTGCCTACTTGTTCTAGATAGCTTGCCCACGCGAAGTAGACATCCATAAGGTTAGCAAAGCTGGCTAATTCTTTAGCTGGTATTGTTGCTTTTAAAATCAACTGATAAGCGCTATCTGTATGGGTTAAAGCAAGCTCAACTAAGCTAAGTTCAGCTAAAAATTGTACTTCGTAGCGTTTGCTACCATTTTGATTAACAATTTCAATAGCTTCTTCGTAGTATTGCTTAGCTGTTAAATAGTCAGCTTCTTTGTAAAGGCAGTAAGCTAGTTGCGCTTTGGTGACAGGTATAAAGCCTGTATCGCCATTTTTTATAGCAAGTTCTAAAGCTTCATGAAACATGAGTTTTGCTCTAGCGACTGCTTGAAGCTCGAGTAGCATTTCACCATAATTACTTAAGATTTCGACAATGCCTATAGCATCATTGCTCTGTCTAAAGTCATTTAAGGTTGTTTGGTAGAGTTCTTCTGCTTTTTCGTAGTTTGCCATCATGTGTTCTGTCATAGCTAATAATCTTCTTGTGTTCATAATCAGTTTCGTATTTTTGCTTTCAAGGGCAAGGTCATAAGCTTGTTTTATAAGTTCATGCCCCTCGTTGACTTGACCTTTATATTCGTAAGCATAAGAAAGACTATCTAACGCGTTTATATAGGTCGCATAATCATCTTTAGCCTCAATAAGCGTTAAGGCTTCTTCACAAAGCTCACCTGAAAGCTCGAGTTGCCCTATCCAGCGGTAAAGGATGGCTTTTGAAACCAGAACTTTTGCAAGGATGGCTTTATGACTTTCTTTGTTTGCTAATACACTTATGGCTTCTTGAAATAAAGCTACGCCTTCTTGAAGCCGAGCTCTTAAGTCAAAGTAAAAACTCAAGTGTTTTTCGGCTTTACTAATCAGTTCAAAGGCTTCTATTTTAAGGGCGTAGCGCCACGCTTTTTTAATATTTTCAAGGTTGATTTCTATGACCATCAGGTGCGCTTTAGGGTTACCCGTGCGAAACTGCTGCCCTTCACGATTGACAAGCTCTAAAAAGTAAGTAGCATGGTTTTTGGCTATCGTTTTATCTTTAAGCTTTTCAGCGGCATATTGTTTGAGTACTTCAAGCATAGAAAAACGACCTGAAGGGGTTGTCCTTAACAGAGATTTATTAATGAGTGAAAGCAAAATACGTGGCGAAGCTGAAGCTACACTCACAGCAGCCTCTTTAGTAAAACCGCCCTGAAATACAGCTAAGCGAGCAAGAACTTCTTGCTCACCCTCACTAAGTAAACGCCAAGATTGATCAAACACCACACGCATGCTTTTATGTCGTTCATTCAGCATAGAGCCTGAACTTTCAAGCAAATCAAAATCACGCTCGAGTTCTGTAACGAGTTCACTCAGGCTAAACATGCGTAACCATGTGGCTGCGAGTTCTAGAGCTAGTGGCATGCCTTGAAGCATTTGGCATAAATGAAGTAAATGAACTTCATCTTGTTTTTCTACACGAAAGGCAGAGCGGCCTCGTCTGGCGGAACGCAAGAAGAATTCAACTGCGTCATAAGCTTCTAGTTGCGCAGTTTTTGTGCTAGGTATGCTTAGCCCAGCAAGGTCATAAATGTATTCATTCGCTATATTTAATACCGTTCTTGAGGTGCAAATGATTTTGACTTGACTTGTTTGTGCTAATAAGTTGGCAGCAAAGCTTGCGCCAGCTAGCAAATGCTCAAAATTATCAAGCACTATAAGCATCTGCTTGGTTTTTAAAAACTCAATAACTTCTTCCTCAACACTCAGTTCACCTACAAGTTGCATAGTTAGGTTCTCAGCTAAAGCAATAGCAATATCATCTGCAGAGCCAAGGGGAGCTAAAGCTACAAAAGCAACACCCGCTTCAAACTTCGCTTCTTGTTCACGTAAAAGCTGCAATGCCAGTCGTGATTTACCCATACCGCCAGGACCTAGTAAGGTAATAAATCTAGTGTTTGGCTCGGCTAATAATTGAGAAAGCTCGAGTATTTCTAGGGTACGTCCGATAAAGGGCGTTAAGGGTTGGGGGAGTCTTTCGGTATTAAGCTTCACTTGGCTTGTGCTGATGGCTGCTTCTTGCTTAGAGGTTGCAGGGCTCAGTTGACCTGTGCGGATAGCTTCGGCAAGCTCGAGTATCTCTGGAATGGGTTGCATATCAAGTTCTTTGTTTAGCTCTTGACGGAAGGACTCGAAGATTCTTAGGGCTGCTGTTTTGTTGCCAGCGAGTGTCTGTGCTTTCATAAGGAGCTGCACGGCATCTTCAGCTAAAAAGTCATTTTTTAGAATGGCTTCTGATAAGTGAATGGCCTGTTGATAGTTATTTTTCTGCAAGGCCTGCTCAGCTACATTTAGGGCTGCGTTACGCCATAAACTTTGTAACTCATGGCGTGTCTGCTCAAGCCAATCTTCAAATTCGATTGATTCGTTTCCTTTGTAGTGCGCTAAGAATTGACCCTTGTAAAGAGAGAACGCGGCTGGCCAGTCTGCATTGCTTAGGGCATCTTGAAAAGCATCGACATCTGTTTGAACTAAATAGCGTACTTGATGTTCTTCAACTTCAAAATTTTGAGCGTATGTTTCTTTACTGCTTTTATACAGGAGGGCTCTTAAATTTTGCCTAGCTTTGGCTTCTCTCATGTCAGGCCAAAAGAGTGAGAGTAGCTCATCTCTGGGTACCCAAGTAGCCTGATAAGCAAGGTAAGCAAACAGCAGGGCAGTTCGGTTTGGATTAAGTGTCACGACTTGCCCGGAACTTAGCAATTTAGGTCCATCAAAAAGTTGTAAAGAGTAACGCATCCTTGTTAAGGATAGCAAGAAACGACAAGATGCTAGCTAGCTTATTTACAATGCCTGAATTTGGCTTAAGTAAAGGTCTTAAAGTTGTGTTACTAAGCTAGGTTGCACCATAGCAGTTTTTAAGTTACCGCATTGGCTCAGCAGAGTTACTTTGACTCGCCTAGCTTTAAGGTTTAAACACTGTAGCGGTTAAAGCTTAAAATGCTATAGCATGAACACCAATGACCTTACCCCAAACCTACACTGCTCAAGGCAAAAAACTCGAGCTTGCTGCTGAACTTGGGCGGGGGGGTGAGGCGAGTGTTTTTTTGCTTAAGGGCGAAGCTAAAGCTGTTAAGCTTTACCATGAACCCAGTGAAGAAAAGGCAGCTAAGTTGCAAGTCATGCTTGATAATGCGCCCATTGACCCGACGCGTAGTGCAGGGCATATTTCTATAGCTTGGCCTGAAGCTTTGGTGCATGATCAGTATGGTGATGTGATTGGCTTTAGTATGCCGCTGTTAGATTTAAATAGTTCTATGGCGCTGCATCAGCTTTACAATCCTAAATCAAGACGGCAGCGTGCGCCTGCCCTTACATGGCTTTACTTAGTGCGCATTGCACGTAATTTATGTACTGTTATTGCTGCTTTACATGATAAGGGTTACGTTATTGGTGATTTAAATGAGAGTAACATTTTGGTGTCTAATAGAGCGCTCGTGAGTCTAGTAGATTGTGATTCAGTTCAAGTAAAAGATGGTCGTAAAGTCTACCGTTGCCCTGTTGGTAAGCCCGAATACACAGCGCCAGAGTTACAAAATAAGAGTTTTAAGAAGGTTACACGTAAGCAAAATCATGATGCTTTTGCCTTAAGTATATTGCTCTTTTTTTTGCTTATGGAAGGGGTACACCCTTTTGCAGGTGTTTATAAGGGTTCAGGTGACCCACCTAATTTGGTAGATAATATAGCGGCGTCTAACAGCCCTTACCTTGGGCATAAGCTAAAGCGATCACCTGTGGCGCTACCCTTTGAGCATTTACCCAGAACAATGCGTCGTTTATTTCAAGATGCCTTTCAGCAAGGTTTGTGGCGTAAAAGACCTACCGCTAAAGCGTGGCAAGAAGCCTTAGAGGGCTTAGAGCAATCGTTAACAAACTGCAGCTTAAATGCACAGCATGTCTACGCAAACCACTTAACAACTTGCCCTTGGTGCGAGCGGGCTTTAGACTTAGGTCTAGAAGCTTTTCCTGACACAGGTCAGTACACGCCAAGCATAGTAAAGCCAGTATTTAAGCAAGCCTTTGACGGAAGCCACTGGGCATTTATAAAAAAAGTACCCAGTCTAAGTTTAAGCACAACCTTAGCTTCAGGCTTACTCAGCTTTGGCTTACTGCAATTAGCAAGCCTTATGACGCAACAAAGTCAAACGCTGCGCCTTAGCATCGTCACTATATTTTTACTCACAAGCCTAAGCTCGAGCTTTTATGCTTACGCTATGAGTAGACATGCTTTTAATAACTATCAGGCAATCTTGAAGCTAGAAAAACGCTTAAAAATACTTTGGGGATTAGTTGCTTTAATAGCGGCAGCTTATTTTTTGCTTATCTTCGTAATGAGATAGGTTTACTTTCCAACACAAAAATTAGCAAAAATATGCTCTAAAGTTTCTTCAGCTATATCCCCACGACCCGTCATATCTGCCAAAGCTCTTAAAGCCTCCTCTAAATCAAGGGCAGCTAAATCATCTGGTGCGCTTATGGCCTGCTCGAGTAAGTCTTTTACCGTTTCTAATACACTGGCATGACGTTCACTACTTATCCACAGTTCAGATGCAGACGCGTCCCCAATTAGCTTTTGAGCAATAGCGGTCTTTAAAGCATCTAAACCTTCACCCGTCACAGTGGATACCGCAATAGCTTCTTGAAACGCTTTTAAAGAAGCCAAATCTGCTTTGCTAGCCACTAGCAAGGTGCGAGCAGGATCTAAACTTTCAATCATTGCTCTATCTTCATCATGATTCGCCGCACTACTGTCCAGCAAATAAAGCGTAAGGTCAGCATTTTCAGCAATACCCTTGGCAGCCCTAACACCACTCGCCTCAATACTATCTTCGGTCTGACGAATACCTGCTGTGTCAATCGCTGTTATAGGAATGCCTTCAATGCTCAAAGGAGCCTCAAGGTAATCACGTGTCGTACCCGGAATGTCACTCACAATAGAACGCTCAAAACCAAGCAAAGCATTAAGCAAACTTGACTTACCCGCATTCGGCTTACCTGCAAGTGCTAACTTCGCACCCTTCTGAGCAAGCTGACCTGCCTTAGCAGTCTTAAGTAACGCCTCAATGATAGCTACGGCATCCCTTAAAGGCTGCTGAAACTCACTCTCAGGAACACCCTCCTCAGGGTAATCAAACACCGCCTGCAAATTACCATACACCCTTGTAATAGACGTTTGAATAAACTCGAGCTTTTCACTAAGCGCTTTGCTTAAGCCTAGTGCTGCGTTGCGTCTGGCACTTTCAGATTGGGCATTAACCATGTTCAGAACACTTTCAGCTTGTAGTAGGTCAATGCGTCCGTTCAGGTAAGCCCGTAATGTAAATTCACCGGGTTTAGCTAGCCTTGCTCCTTGTTTAACAGCAAGCTCTAAAACACGCCTTAATACAGCAGGGCCACCATGAGTTTGTAACTCAATAACATCTTGCGCGGTGTAAGAGTGAGGTGCTTTAAAGGTTAGTACTAAAGCTTCATCAATAACAGCATGGTCATCTTGAATGGTGCCGTAAACAACTTTATTTGCAGCTGTTTTACAAATGCTTAGGTGGTTTTGTGCTTGAAATAGACTATCAGTTATGGCAAAGCTATCTGCTCCAGATAATCGAATTATGCCAACCGCACCAGAACCTGGAGCCGTAGCAATAGCTGCAATGGTGTCATTAAGAGGGGGTAAAGCCATGCCTAATATGCTGGCACGTAATGACATTAGTGAGGTGTCTAAAGCTTACATAGGAAAAAGGAAAATGAGAAAGGTGGAAGATTAAAAGACTTTTTGCACCTTCCCCTTTCACTTTGCACTTATTTCTCATTGCTTTCCCCTTCCTGTGAATCTTTTGTGATAACTCGTGAACTATTTGTGAAGCTTAGTTTTTAAGCTGTGGGTGAAACAAAACAAAGGAGAATAAGGTATGAGAATAATTGGTATTTTGATGGCTTTAGTACTAACTTTGGGCTTTGCTCAGAGTAATGACAGCATGATGTCAAGCTCAAGATTTGCTGTGACTATTACGAATAACAGTAATCAGATTTTTAGCCCACCATTACTGATTAACCATACGTCAGATTACGCGCTTTTTACTCAAGGTGAAGCGGCTAGTGCTGAGTTAGCACGTTTAGCTGAAGATGGTGATGCTTCTGAGCTTGCTGCGATTGCATCTCTCTTTCCTGAAGTTAATGCTGCGATTGTTGCTGAAGGTCCAGTTATGCCGGGTGAGTCAGTAACTATTGAGATTGAAGTGGATAATGACTTTCATTACTTATCAGTTGCAGGCATGCTAGTCACAAGCAATGATGCCTTTTTTGCTCAGCTTTCTACGCCTTTATTTGACATGATGTCTGATGACATGATGGATAGTGATATGTCAGATAGCGACATGAGTGACTCTGACATGAGTGATGATGCAATGGCTGATGACATGA
>CAYGTA010000015.1:7099-23707 GCA_964352605.1 uncultured bacterium
GATAGCGACATGAGTGACTCTGACATGAGTGATGATGCAATGGCTGATGACATGAATGATAGTGATATGAGCGATGATGACATGATGTCTGACGATATGATGATGAGCTCTCATGCAAACGTTTATGACGCAGGTACAGAAGCCAACACAGAACTATGCGCAGATATTCCTGGTCCACCTTGTGGAAATGGTGGTGTACGTGTAACTGACGGTGCTGAAGGGACCGTAGAGCACCATGCAGGCCTTATGGGTAATGGCGATATAGATGCAGCAGCCCTAAATTGGGAAGGACCCGTAGCAACCATAAGCATTGAACAACTCCCCTAAAGTGAAAACCAAATAAGACTAAGGTCTTAAATAAAAACAAAAAGCATTCGCTAATCTAAACACCTGAAACGTTTTTCAGGTGTTTAGGTTTATGTTAATAGAAAGGGTTAAACTGACTTGGCTAACAAATACGCTCTAGCATCCTCAACTACACGCTCAAACTGTGCTTCACTAAGCTCGAGTTTCTGCTTGGCAGCTTGAATGGCTTTTTTCTCGTTTATGTCTAGTTTTTTATCTATCAGCACGGTTATGAGCATGGCTTCTAAATTAAAAATAGCATCAGCAAAACGAAAAGGAAAACTAAGTTCAAACTTAGGCGCTCGAGCGTTTTCTACTGCTAAGTCTAGGTGGGGGCGTTTTGCTGAAATTTGCATGGCGAATCTGTTAAAAACTTGTTCTTCAGTTTTGCTTATGTTGCTGTCGCTGTAAAGTACATAGAAGAGGTTAGCCATGAATTGCACGCGCTGCTGGTCATTCATGTTAAGAGTGTAGCAAGAGGGCTTTTAAGATTATGACTATTTTTTACTTTCGAGTTATTGCTTTTTGTAGACTAAAGGGCCAGCTATGAACCCTGCAGAGCAACACCTAAAACAACTATCTACCCTAAACGCTATTGGTGATATTTTGAACCGAGAGGCTGACTTTGAACTTGCACTACAAGAGGCTTTAGAGCGCTTAGTGAAACTTGAGAATCTAGCGACAGGGTGGGTGTTTTTAAAACGACAAGATGCCACTGAGGCTGATAAGCAACACCTAAGCTTTCGCACGGTTGCCGACATGGGTTTACCTGAAGCACTCTCAAAAAACGATAAAGCAGCGCTTTGTGAGGGCGGCTGCGAATGCCAATCTTTATTTAAAAAAGGTCAACTCGATACCGGTGTAAACATTGTTTATTGCTCTCGTTTAGAACACGCAAAAGGTAATAAAGGAGAACTCGAGCTTCATGCGAGTATGCCGTTACTAGGTCAGGCGGGTCCGGTGGGTATTTTGAATTTGGCAGCGACAGGAAAAACGAAGTTTGACTCTGATAGCCTTAATTTCTTAACAACTGTAGGTAAGCAGCTTGGTACAGCTTTTGAGCGCTCTAGACTGATGATTGCACGTGAAGAAGAAGCACGTTACGCGGCCACGCTAGAAGAACGTCAGCGTTTAGCTACAGACATGCATGACTCTTTAGCGCAACTTCTATTTGCCGCTGATTTATCTTTAACTATTGCGCAAGAAACCACCCAAGAGCAGCAAAAACAAACCAACATGGCTAAAGCTTCAGACCTTATTAGTGCAGCGCAAGCTGAACTTAAAAGCCTTGTTGAGGTTTTACGCCCAGCTGACCTAAGTCAAGGTTTAAGTTACGCACTCAAAAGATTGACAAAGCGTACATCTGGTAGCTTAAATACTCACCTTGAACTCGATAAATTTCACTTAACTGAGCAGCAAGAAGAAGCCCTTTACCGCATAAGCCAAGAAGCCCTTCATAATGTCTTAAAGCACGCAAATGCAAACAATGTCTGGATAAAGCTACACAAACGAAAAAACAGCCTAAACTTCATCATAGAAGATGACGGTCAAGGCCTAAAACAAGCACACAAAACAGGTCTAGGTATGCACAACATGAAAGCTCGAGCTAAGACATTAGTTGCTGACCTAGAGTTTTCTGAAAGTGCCTATGGTGGGCTTAAGTTGGAAGTGATTCAGCATGACTAAACTCATTATCATAGATGACCACCCCATTGTAAGAGAAGGTCTAAAAGCATTCTTAGACTTATCAGATGATTTAGAGGTTATAGCAGAAGCCAGTACCAGTAAAGAAGCCCATAAGCTACTTAAAACGTTAAGTTTTGACATGGTACTACTAGACATTCAACTTGAAGGCGAAAACGGACTCGAGCTTATTCCTTTTATTAAGCAGCATCAGCCTGAAGCTAAAGTGCTTATCTTAACGAGTTTTTTAGATGAAGATTATGTTCGTGAGGCTATGCGTTTGGGTGTGCAGGGTTTCTTAGCAAAACACTCTGGCCCTAGTTACTTAAGAGATGCTATTTACGCGTCACTAAGGGGTGAGTTGGTACTTGACCCAAAAGCCCTAAAGGTCTTAACTGAGCAACCTCTAGATTTACTAAATGATCTAAGTAAACGTGAAAAAGAAGTCATGCAAGAAGTCACTAAAGGACTCACAAACAAAGCCATAGCTAAAGAACTAGGCATAAGTGAGAAAACCGTAAAAGCACACTTAACGAGCATCTTTTCAAAGCTAGGGCTTAAAGATAGATTGCAGTTAGCCCTTTATGCCAAAGACAGACATTTTTAAACTAACGTGTTGCTAGCCATGATTAAACAACAAAAACATCGGTACAATCAAACTTACAAAAACAACTGTAAACTGTGCTGTAGCAGTTTTCAGGTTAAACACTATATCGACTTAGTCCATCCGTTTTTAGTCACCTAGTTCGGCATTTAAAATACTGCAAACGTTTTAAATGCAAAAGGCTATAAAACGCAGCTAAAGGGTATAAAGCTTGTCTGGAGTTAATCATGAGCGAATCACCACGAAGCAAACGAAGAGGGCGAGCAAACAGAAGTTCCGAAGCTAAAGCAAGCTATACACAACCTTATGCAAACATACCCACCTATAACATTTTAACGCCTGAACAAGTAGAGCAAGTACACGATAAAAGCATGCAAATCTTAGAAGAAGGTGGCATTGCTTTTTTATATGACGAAGCGATAGACATACTCAAACAACATGGCGTTAAAGTAGATAGTGACCACGTTGCCCGCTTTGACAGAGAACTCGTAGCCGAGTACCTAGCTAAAGCCCCCAGTCAGTTCACATGGTCAGCTAGAAACCCAGAAAAAGACGTCATTATAGGAGATAAATACGCCTGCTTCGCACCCGTAGCAGGCCCGCCCTACGTGCAAGACATAGAAAAAGGACGACGCGCAGGCACCCTTGAAGACTTAACAAACTTCGTCAAACTCTCCCAAATGACACCCTACCTGCACACTAGTGGTTCAGAAATTGTTGTACCCAGCGATATAGGCATAACCGAACGCCACCTGCAAACCATGAACACACACTTCTTGCATACCGATAAACCCCTCATGGGTGTCTACCACACAGGCATGATAGGGCTAGACAGCATAAAAATGGCACAAATCACCTACGGCGAAAAAGCCATGCGCGAAAAACACTACCTGCACTGCATTGTCAATGTAAGCAGCCCACGACGCCTAGACGACCGCATGCTCAGTTTGCTCATAGCGTTCGCAGAGCACAACCAAATTGTAAACGTAACCCCCTTCATACTCTCAGGCGCCATGGGCCCCGTATCAATACTAGGAACCGTAGCGCAACTCAACGCTGAAACCATAGCAGGCATCATCTTTGCCCAAATGGTCAAAGCAGGCACAGCTTGCGTCTATGGCAGCTTTCAAAGTGTTGTAGATTTACAAAGCGGCGCACCCGTCATGGGTGCACCCGAAAGCCAAATAGCCCTCTACATGAGTGCCCAAATGGCCCGCCATTATAAAATCCCTTTCAGAGCAGCAGGCAACTACGCCAGCTCAAAAATAACAGATGCTCAAGCAGCCTACGAAAGCGCTATATCCATAAACCCAAGCATGCTAAGCCAACCCAACTTCATACTCCACGCGGCAGGCTGGCTAGAAGCCGGCCTAACCGCAGGCTACGAAAAATTCGTACTCGACCTAGAAACCCTCGGTATGTACGACACCCTACTAAAAGGCATAAACTGGGATGACGACCAATGGGCCATGGACGCAATCATTAACGAAGTACCCCCCGGCGGGCACCACCTAGGCACCGCGCACACCATGCGGCACTTCAAAACCGCTTTCTACCGCGCTGAACTCTTCGACTACGACGCAGGCGAAACATGGGCAGCCAACGGCTCACAAAACGCAGAACAACGCGCCAACAAAAAAGTCAAAGAAATGCTCGCTAACTACCAACAACCCCAATTAGACACAGCTATACAAGAAGAACTCAAAGCCTACATAGATGAACGAAAAACCCAAATAACCCCATCCATGATTGTAGGTTAGTCACCTAAGCCCAACTCAAACTCCTTAAGCATCAAGCTAAACTAAAGCCATGCCAAACACCAGCCTAATCGAAGCAGATGACTGCATGCTCATAGCCATAGATATACAAGATGCTTTTCTAGAAAAACTTACAACCCTGCAAGCAGAAGAACTCATAAGCCGAGCATGCTGGCTAATAAACGTTGCCAAATGGCTAAACATACCCATAGTTGTAACAGCAGAAGACATTGCAGATTTAGGAACAGTCCATAGCTCCATACAAAACTGCCTAAACAACGAAAGCATTTATGACAAACTGATTTTTGGCCTAACAGAACAAGCAGACATAATGAAAGCAATACAAAAAACAAAACGAAAAACCTGCATACTCATAGGTCTAGAAACAGATGTCTGCGTAGCCCAATCAGCCCTAGGGCTCATGCAAAGAGGCTACCAAGTTATTGTAGTTGCAGACGCAACCGGCTCACCCAAAAAAGCACACAAAGCAGGCTTAAAACGCATACAAAACGCAGGCGGATTAATCATCTACACCAAAGCACTCTACTACGAATGGATAAGAACCGTAGAAAAAGCCAAAGCCTTCAAACTCGAGTTTCCTGAGTTAGAACATGCAGATAATTTCTAACTTCCTAAAAGACAGCTATACTAAAGCCCAAAAGAGGAGTTTATGAACACTCGAGTATTCAGACCAGAGCAAGATTCTCCAGCTTATGTTACGTTTTTTGGCTTAGCTTTGCCTAATGAAGAATCTACTTAATTTATATGGCTAAGATAGACCCCATTTTTCCTGAGTCAACAAAACGTATTGCTGTTTTTTCTGATATTCACGGTAACAAACAAGCGCTTAACGCGGTGCTGAATGATATAGCTGCAAGAGGTATTAAAGATGTTGTCTGCAATGGTGACCTGATTACCAGTTCAGCGCAGTCTGACTATGTAACTAAGCAAATTAAAACCTTGGGTATTCCGGTTAGCAGAGGAAATCATGAAAGATACTTACTCGAGCTTGAAAACCCTAACGATGAGAAGTGGTTTTTGGATAATTGGGCGGTTACAAGGTATGAGTTTGAGCATTTAGATGCTGCTATTAAAAGCTGGCTATATGGCTTACCTGCCATGCTTTGTTTGGTTGCTGGTGAACATCCTCTTTTTATGACGCATGGTGCACCTGGAAATGACAGGGCAAACCTAACTGCTAAATTAAGTAGAGCGGATTGGGCTCAGGTGTTTAAACCTTTTCCTGGACAAACTACGCTCATTGGTTCGCATTTACATAGATTCTGGCGTTATAAAGAGACGCGGCATCAGTTTATTCGTACACCTTCAGCAGGTTTGCCCTTAGATAAAGATACTAGAGCAGGTTACTGCATTTTTGAACACACGCAGAGTGGTTGGACAGCTGAAGAATGCCGTGTTTCTTATGATATAGAAAAAGAACTTAGGGACTTTAAAGCAAGCGAGTTTTACAAAGTGGGAGGTGTTTTTTCACACTTACTATGGCTCGAGCTTAAAACGGCTGAGTGGTGGATTTTGCCTTTTTTTCGTCATTTGGCTAAGGTTTTACCGCACAATGAACAGCGGCTTGGTTTCACGCATGATGAAATGAACGCAGCTTGGCAATCGTTTGACCAAGCTGCGTATTCTGAGTATTCACCTGATCTTTAGTCTTGCAGGGTCCAATCACTAAAGCTTGCTTCCATACTGACTGTAAAAGCCTGATCGGGTGGTTTTATGCGTGCTTTCATGCTTTCAAGCATAACTCCATTTGTATTGGCTATTAAGACAAGGGTGTAATCCTGAATGGGATTATCATTATTTGTGTCTTGTATTTCTAATTCGTAAGTGTTTTCTTTTAGAACTTTAAGACTATGGTTTTCGCAATTAATGGTTTCTACTTCGAGGGGGCCTAGTAAAGATTGCTGCTGGTCAGTCATTCCATTATCATCAGATTCATCTTCTGGACGCTCGAGTCCTGAGCGCTCAAGTATGCTTACTTCTATGCCTTCGGGTGTTTGTGTTGTGAGTGTTTTAAATGAGGCTAGTTCGATAAATCCGAATTTCATTTTTGAGCTTTGAATGATGCTCTGGGTTTGGTCTAGGGTTTTGCTTAGGCCTGTAATTAGACTTTCGCAGGTTTCTTGAGCAAGAACGCTAGATGCTAAGAGAATGATAGTTGTTAGGGATAGGTTTTTGAGCATGTTTCTCCATATAGTCTTTTGTATTTAAAACGTTTGCAGTATTTTAAATGCCGTACTAGGTGAGTGAAAACGGATGGACTAAGTCGGTGTAGTGTTCAACCTGAAAACTGCTATATATAAGTTGATTCTTTAAAGATGCTTTTGATGCTAAGGGATGCGCTAAAATGAGCCACTTATATCTAGTGCTAGTGTCAGGCTGTGTTTGTCACCTTGTGGGCTGTACTCTGCGCCTTCATTACCGTAGTTGTAGCGGTAGCTTAGGCTTGGGGTGAAGTACTCAATGTCTGTGTAATTTACACTGGCAGTTATAATGCCTGAGCCGTCACTTAGATTGCCTAGCCATAAAAGTGAAGGGGTAAAGCCTGAGTTTGCTATGTCTTGTGAGTTAATGCTTATGGCGGCGTAGTGTTGCCCGCGTTCCATGAGGTCAGAGAAGCTGAGTTGGCCTTGTCCAAGGAGTGCCCCAACAACTTGTGGGTTTTGGGTAAAGACAGAGCTATCTTCGTAACCTAAACCGTTAAAGAAGTACTGCACGACGCCTGCTACTGAGTAAAGATCATCTTCAGTTGTGTAGCTTGCTCTTGCACCTAGGGTTGCAGAGGCATAAAGGTCATCTGAAGAACTAGCGCTATAGCCTAAGGGGGAACTGTCATCTTTAATAATGAAGGTTTTGTCTGTGTTGCCTTCAAGTACTAGTTCAGCAAAAACGGTTATGTCTTCAATAGCGCCGGTTGCGGTGGTCATGATTGCCCAAGGTGCTTCATTACGAATGACACCGCCAACGGTTAGTTCGTAGTTTTCCACTAAGAATTCGTAGCGTGCAGCGAGCCCTATATCGCTGCCACTATCAATAGTGTTCATGAGGGCGTAACCGCTAAAGTTATTATTGCCTATAGGTACTTGGGCTTTTATGGCGACTGGGCCAGCAAGTTCAGCACCGGTATTTTCAGGGTCAATGCTTTCTATATTAACGAGGTTAGCTGGGCTAAAGAATAAACCTACGCCCCAATTTATGGTTTGTTTACCTGCCCTTACAAAAACTGTGTCTTCAATGGCAATATCAGCAAAGGCTTCACGAAGATCAAAGGAAACACCGTCACTAGTGTCATAAGAAATGTCACCTTTAGCAAAGGCCCTAAAGTCACTGTTGGGTCTGGCATCTAAGAAAAGTCTGGTACTTAAATCTGTAAGGCCACTTGTAAAGGCATCTTCATTGTCTTCAGCATTAAGTCCAAGATTAATCTGAGCAGAAACGCCAAACTTACCCCCAATGACCACCCCCTCATTCGTTAGCAGGGCATCAGCAGGGTTAGCATTTGGGTCCTCTTCAATCTCAGTAAAAATGCTGTCACCAAAAACATCATCACTGCCACCAAAGAGGCTATCGTCAGTACTTTCCTCACTCGAGTTTTCACCAAATAAACTGTCATCTAGCTCGCTTTGCGCTATTGCGAAGGTACTTAGTAGGGCTAGGCTTATGATTAAAACTGTGAAGCGTTTTAACATTAGCGGTTCACTCTTTCTACGTAAGCTTTGCTAAATACATTGTCAGGTATCTCATTGGTTGAGATTTCTTCTAGTGTGATTTTGGTTTGTTTGTTTTCAACAAGTGCGTCTACAAAGAGTTGTTGGTCAGCGACAAAGCTGTTGCCTGCTTTGGCGTAACTAGGAAAGTAGGAGGTGCGTAGGAGGCGTTTGGTAAGGCTGAAATCTTCGCTTTTTAAAATGAGCTGGGGTTCTTTGGTGACCCAGATTTTTCTGAACGGATAGGTCACTTCATCATTGGTGGCTTCTAGCTCTAAAATCCAGACGTCAAACTGACCTAGACTGCCTTCTGTACCTGAAACAACATCATAATCGTCAGCTAGGCTGGAGGCTTGAAAGTCACTGTTTCTCGCGTCACTGCCGCCAAAGCTTTCACTAATGCTGGTGAAGCTAAATTGTCTACTTTCAGGGTCATAGAACCAAAGTCCATCGTCAATATTTAGGTAGCCTTGACCTAGTTGTACTTCTGGTCGTTCAAATAAAAGTAAGAACTTATCGTCAGTATCACGACGAAACATGCGTACTTTTGAGATGCTGTCACCGTCTGCTGGATCTCGTTCATCTAGCGTTACGGTTGCACTGAAATCATCCGGAAAAAGACTGTTGTTATCAATTTGCTGCAAAATGCCTTCAAAGTCGCTTTCTTGTGCATTTGAGAAGCTAGCTAAGCTTATGACTAAGAGAGTTAGTAGGGTAGCTAGAATTGAGCTTTTGATAATTTGATTGCTTTGAGTGGCTAGGTTTTTTGTTTGGGTTTTCATGGTGTTGCTCCTTTGTATAGTGTTTGGTATTTAAAACTAGCAAAGCGTTTTAAATGTCGAACTGGGTGAGTAAAAACAGATCTGCTAAGTCGATGCTGCGTTTAGCTTGAAAACTGCTCTAACAGTGAATGGAATTGCAAATTTGGGTGTAATCCTCTACCCTTTTGTGGAGATAAGAAGGAAAAGCTTTTGAAAAGGGCAGAGTTTTAGATTGTATATGTTTAGCTAGCGCGTAAGGCTTCTGCGGGTTGTAACTGAGCTGCTGCTCTGGCAGGTATATAAACTGCGGCTGCACTCATAACGCAGATGAGTAGTATGTTTGCGAGAGTGCTTAAGAAAGACCAGTTAAAAGCTAGGCGACCTTGGTTTAAAAAGAGGCTAAAGGCGCTATCTGTACCAAAGTTGATTAAGCCTATGCCAGCCATAGCAATGAAAGCTAGAACTAAGCCTGCTAGCGTTCCACCTATGGCAACAAAAAGGGCTTCCCATATGAAGATGTTTCTTATGCCTGCTTTGTGTACACCCATGGCGCGCATGGTGCCAATTTCGGCAGTACGTTCAATCATGACCATGCGATAAGAGTTCATAACGCCCACCATGATGATGATGATAATGACAATAAAGATAATCAGACCGATGTTATCAATAATGCCTACCAGTGCGTTAATGCCTTCTAAGTTGTCATTAAGATTAGTAAGTTCATATTTTGTGCCTTCCCAGCGTTCATCTTCATCTACACTACTTATACCGCCAAAGCCAAGCTGATCTGGGCTGGGTGGACCAAAATTTGATTCTTCACGGGGTTCAACTGCGTTAAAGCGTGCTAGTTCTGTAAACAGTGTTGTGGTTGCCGTGTCAATAGTGCCTAAGTCATTTAGGTAGATATTTAAAGTTTGGTACTGCTCTGCTGTCATGTCAAGTAAGCTATTAAGCATTTCAATATGCGCGTAACCAAAGGTAGGTGCGCCCGGTGCAAATAAACTTTGAGC
The DNA here is from genome assembly GCA_964352605.1 of uncultured bacterium. Taxonomy (GTDB): domain Bacteria; phylum Deinococcota; class Deinococci; order Deinococcales; family Trueperaceae; genus JAHEBB01. Next base: position 16,985 of record CAYGTA010000015.1, read on the forward strand.
AACTAGACTACCTACCACCACTGCATCGCCAACATTTTGTTGACCATTAATGGTCGTGGTTTTAAGAATGACCGTTTCACCAATTTCAATGCCTAAATCTTCTAGCGTTTCTTCAGGTAGTAAAATGCCATTAGGATTACTCAAGAACGTTTCAGCACTTCCTTCTGCGAAGGTTAAGGTATTAATAAGGTTTGTTTCTTGCGAAAAATTCACCCCTTGAAGTTGAACATTTTCTTCCGTAGAGCCAAAGATAATGCTGGTTCTGGCACTTGAACGCGTATTATAAGACAAGATCTCATCTTGAATAACACTTAAGGCATCTTCTACATTCTGCGGGTTCCGAATAAATGAAATTTCGCTACCCAAACTACTAACCTCACTACCTGAGACATAAATATGCCCGCCTGAAGCGTCAGCAAAATTCTCAGAAACACTGCCTAAAAGACCAGCAGTAAAGCCATTTAAAAGCGTAAAGATGAAAAAACCAAAAGCAATAGCGCCACCTAAAAGAGCAGTTCGTTTGCCTTGACGTAGTACATTGCGATAAGCGATTCGTAAAGATTGCATGATATCTCCTTATTTCCTTTGCATTGCCTGAACAGGAGAAACGCCTAAGGCAACACTAGTAGGGTAGAGGCTTGCGACAACACCAACAATGGCAACCGCAATGACAGATAAAAACAAAGAACTAATAGACAAAATAGGTTTTAAGGAAGAGCCACCAAACATAACTTGTAAAAAGATGTTCGTTGCAGGTAAGCCCAGCAGATTCAAAATGCCAATCGTTAAACTACCAAAGGCAATGCCGACAAGACCAAAGAGCAAGGTTATAGTCAAAACCTCAGTGGTAATCATGCTGCGCACAAAGTTCTTCTGCCCACCAATAGCGCGAATCGTGCCAATTTCACCTATGCGCTCAGTAACAGAAATAACCAGCGTATTCATAATAATAATGACAGCCACAATCGCAATAACAAAAATGACTATGTTTAAAATATCGCGAATACTAAACGCCAAATCAGCAATAAAGCCAGCACCCCAACGCCAATCTTCAATCACCAAATCAGCAGTCTCAATAGTGCCTATGCCCTCAGTAATACTCGCAGCATTGCCGCCACCCGTATTAAGCAGTAAAAAATGCCAAGCGTTATTATCAATCGCTAAAAATTCATCTCGAACAGATGTGTCACCAAGAATATTATCAAAATCAACAGGAGCCGCTGTTCCTAAAGTATCAGCCTCAGAGAAAAGAGAAGCCCCAAAAAGACTGTCAGTACCACCACTCGAGCTTCCAAAAAGGGAATCTTCGTTTGTATCTAAGACTTCAGAGCTACTCGAGTTGTTGACTTTGATTGAGGTGAGCCCTGCTAATGAGCGAACGGTATTGGCATCTACTAATGAAATGCGGTCTAGTAAGCCTGCTGCGTTGCTGTAGTAACCAATGCCTATAATTTCGAGCTCTCGTATTTTTGTGCCTGTAGTGTCATTTTGTGAAAACAGTTTGATTTGCTGACCTGCTTTGAGTTCAATATCATGTTCTGCTAGTACATCATCAACAACACCTTGTGACAGCATGATGCCTGTTTCACCATCTTGAAGCTGACGCCCTGAGGTGACTTCAAACTTATCTGGAAACATTTCAAAGTAAGTGCTTGGCTCTATGCCCCATAGAAAGGCGAACGATAAGGCTTCAGTGTCTAAGTTGACACTTGCTGCGCCTGTTAATAAAGGCGTGTACTGATTAATGCCTGCTTGACCATCAAGATAAGTTATAACGTCACTGTAATTTTCAATGACATTAGGTGCAGCACCAAATGCGCCAATGAGTGCCACGGTTTCTTCGCTGCTATTGCGAATGATTAAGTCACCCGTAAAGTTCTCAACGTAACTGGCTTCCATGCCTTTGGTAATGCTCTCTAAGACAGAGTTGCCAATGACAAGCAAACTTACACCCAGTGCAACCAAAATGCCAATAATGAGCGTTTTGGTTTTGTGCTCACGTAGGTTCCGCCAAGCAATCTTCCATAAAATGCTCATGCGCTGACCTTAGCTATACTTGGTTCAGAAGCTATAGTTGCAGGTATAGAAGCTGTCTTGTAATCTTTAATAATAAGACCATCTTGCAAGCGAATAACATGATCAGCAATATCAACAATATCTTGATCATGCGTACTAAAAATAAAGGTAGTTTCAAGCTCACGGTTCATTTTGCGCATCAGGTCAATAATGGCTTCACTTGTTTTAGAATCAAGATTTGCAGTAGGTTCATCTGCCATGACAATGCTTGGTTTGGTAGCAAGCGCTCTTGCAATAGCCACACGTTGACGCTGACCACCTGAAAGCTCATTAGGTTTATGGGTAGCCCATTTGTCAAGACCTACAGCATTAATTAAGTAATCAACCCAGTCTTTTGTTTCTGCTTTAGACATGCTGTTCTTGCCTAAAAGAAGCGGAAATTCAACGTTTTCATAAACATTTAGTACAGGAATTAAATTAAAAGACTGAAAGATAAAGCCTAGAACCTCATGACGCAAATTGGTTATTTGACGATCATTTAGTTTCGAGGTTTCAACCCCATTAATAATAACTTGGCCTGCTGTTGCGGTATCAATGCAACCCAGTAAATTCAAAATAGTTGATTTACCTGAACCTGAAGGCCCTGCAATAGAAACAAAATCACCCTTATTAATTCGGAAGGACACCCCTTTAAGAGCGTGAACTTCTGTTTTACCAAGCGGATAGACTCTCGTGACATCTTTTAACTCAGCAATTTGTTTAGAATGATTAACCATAAAGATACTCCTAATAAATGATTTGCTCAGAGCCTTGTCTAAGCTTATGCATTAAGTTTGGAGCACAAAGATAAAGGACTTAAAAACCTTTTATAAAGATTTGATAAAGATTGATTTCGTGAAACCAGAAAGAAAAAAAAGGAAGATTGTAATACAACTGTAAAGAAAGAGGCGTACCTTTAGAAGCGCTAATGACGACGCCATCTAACAACGACATGCAAGCGCTAGCAGAGCTTCATAAGCTATGGGACGCAGCTGATGAACAACCAGATAAAGTTATAGAACGCTTAAACACAATTAAAGATAATGACCCAAGTATAGTTATAAAAGCACAATGTCAAGTAATAGAGGCATTCCTTAACTTTCGTAAAAACGAAATTACTCAAACAGCTAAACTAATTTATCAAGCCAAAGCTGTGATTTCTGGAAAAAGAGACCTCTGGGAAGTCAGAATGCTACGCGTTCTTGCTTTGTTATATTATGCACTTGGCAATAAAGAGCAACAATTTCGCTACCACACAGAAAATTTAGAATTAGCACTCGAGGTAAATGATTTACCTGAGTTATCTACAAGCTACCTTAATTTAGCGTATTATTTTATCAGTTTAGCTAAGTTTGATCAAGCTTATAAGCATATTAAAAAAGCAGAACCTTATATTGATTCTAACAAAACAGAAGTTGTTTTTCATGCAAATTTAGGATGGCTTTACTGCAAACAAGAAGCCTTTACTAAATCTGAAACAGAATACCTAAAAGCATTAGAATGCAGTCAACGCTATGAAATTCACCGCTATACCATCTTAATTTTTTATAGGCTAAGTGAACTCGAGCTTAGCCGAAAACACTTTACTCAAGGCATTAAGTACTGTTTGCAGGCACTCGAGTTGGCAGAGGAAAAGAAAGAATCGACGGTTCTTTTAGAGCTTATGTTAAGTGAGCTTTATGTTGAGCTAGAACAGTACGATAAGGCTGAAAGTTTTGCTCGGACTGCTTTAAAGCATTGCGAGCAAGAAAAACTAGATGCTTTACCTTCTGCCTACCAGTTGCTCAGCCGCATTAATAAACAAAAACGACGCTACAAAAAAGCGCTCGAGTATCAAGAGCTTTACAGTATTCATAAAGATAAGCAGGCAAGTGATCAAAGTAAAATGAAGCAGCAGGCTTTAGAGGTCATTTACCAAACGGAAGTTCTGAAAGGTGAAAAGAAGCTTATTGAGGAGAAGAATGCTCAGCTGAAAAGCTATATTCAGGAGCTTGAGATTCTTAATGAGAAGGTTAAAGAGCTGAGTATTCGTGACGCTTTAACAGGGCTTTACAATAGGCGTTATTTGTTTGAGCAGGCGGAAAATATTTTGAAGCTGTCGCGTCGTTATGGTCGTTCTCTTACGGTGGTTATGCTTGATATTGATCACTTTAAAGGTATTAATGATAGATTTTTTCACTCAACGGGTGATCTGGTTCTTAAAATCATTGCACAACTTTTACAAGCAGGCTTGCGTGACGCAGACCCAATCTCTCGTTATGGTGGGGAGGAATTTGCTATTTTGCTACCTGAAACTGCTTTAGAAGGTGCTGTTTTGGCGTGTGAGCGGCTTAGAAAAAGCATTGAGTCTTATGACTGGTCAAGTATTGATGCTGACTTAAAAGTAACGGTAAGCATAGGGCTTGCTTCTGATATGAGCTGCGAAACAGTTGAAGCTTTATTTTCTTTAGCAGATGCTCGCCTGTACGAAGCAAAACGCTCAGGACGCAACAGACTTGCTTATGCTAGTGAAGTCGAAGTAATGAACGCAAGCTAAAACACCACAACTCTAAACCCTATATACTCGAGTTGAGAAGTACATACAGCAAATTCTTGAGGCTAAAAGTTTAAATCATTGTAGTTGTGGTTTATTTAAAAAGATGCCATCTTGTGATGGGTCGCATAAGTTCATTGCCTTGAATCAAAGCTCAGAAGGATAAATATATGGAACAAGCCCTAATATTACTCGAGCGTACTCGCATGTCTATGCTTAAAACTTTGGATGAGTTTAGCGAGGCGCAGCTTTACCTTATTCCTGAGGGGTTTGGGAATAATATTGTGTGGAATTTTGGTCATTTGGTGGTGAGTCAGCAGTTCCTTACGTATGATCTTGCGGGTTTGCCTATGAATGTGAGTGAGGATTGGATTGAGCGGTTTATTGAGGGGAGTAGTCCTAAAAATTGGGCGGGGAAGGTTGACTTGGAAGAGTTGCGTGAGGCGAGTTTGCGTTTGGTTGCTAAAACACAAGAAGATTGGCAGGCGGGTGTGTTTGCTGATGTTCCGCAAGTGAAAACACAGTTTCCTTATAAGACGAGTTTTGGGGGAGAGCTTAACAGTGTTTTAGAAGCGCTTCATTACAATAATTATCATGAGGGTGTTCATTACGGCACGATTAGGGCTTTGCGATTGTTTGTTCGAAAATAGAGTTTTTTGTGTGGTCAGATTCTTGTATTTTGTAAAACCCTTTGCTCTTAGGAGAGGCTAGGGGAGGTTGATTTAGTCATAGCTCCGTAATAATTTTATCAGGGTAATATTGACAAAATAATTTTATCAGGGTAATATTATTCTTATGAATGATACCGATACCTTCGTAGCCTTTTACGGCAAGAAACAAATAACAACAGCTAGTCTCGCAGATATGCTGAGAAGCACCACCCTTTACCTTCAAGATAAACAAAGCTCAGGCACAGACACTGAACCCCTCCTTATCTTTAACGAAAGAACAGGTAGTCAAATAGACTTCGACTTTCGTGGCAGCGTTGAAGAAGTGCTTGCTAAAGCCATACCTGAACCCAAAAAACGAAGCGCAGGCAGACCCAAACTCGGCGTAAAACCACGCGAAATAACCCTCTTACCCCGCCACTGGGAATGGCTCGAGTCTCAAGGTAAATCAGCTTCAGCCAGTCTAAGACTTCTTGTTGAAGCAGCTATGAAACAAGATGGTGGCGAAGCAGACATTAAGAAAAATCTTGCCGTGACTGACCGAATAATGATGACCATGGCAGGTGACCTAGCACACTTTGAAGAGGCATCTCGAGCACTTAATCAGCGAAACCTAAGCCGCTTTGAAGAATGTATAAAAGGCTGGCCTGACGACATAAAACAGTACTTACAGCAACGCGTTCACAGTGCTTTAGAAACACACACAGCCAATGACTAAGCATCAAGCTGTAGAACCAAAAAAAACCAAGCCAAAGGTTCACATAGTATTTGGTCAACAAGGTGCCGGCAAAACAAGCTACGCACTCGAGCTTGCTGAAAAAAAACATGCAACCCGTTTTTCTATAGATGAATGGATGAACGAGCTTTTTGGACCCGACCTGCCACAACCCCTTGATTTTCAGTGGATTATGGAGCGCGTCAAACGATGCGAAAACAGAATTTGGCAAACAGCTTTAGCAATCACCCAAAAAGATGGCAAGGTGATTTTAGATTTAGGATTTATGAAACGTGAAGATAGAAGCAACTTTGAATTACTAGCTAAACAGGCCAAGCTATACTCACAATTGCATTATGTCACTGCTCCTCTTGATCTACGAAAGCAACGTGTCAGCTTAAGAAACAGAAGTCAAAATGCAAATTTCTCCTTTGAAGTAACACCCGAAATGTTTGACTTTATGGAAACACAATTTGAAGCACCAAAAACTCAAGAACTATCAAAAGCCATAATAGTAAATACTCAATAGTCTAAAGCCTAAAGCAAACACAGCAATCAAATAGATAAGGAAACCCTTATGAAGCAAACAAAATACCTTGACGTAAGTCAAGAAAACGGAAAAGCACTCCTCATGAGCTACCTAGAAGGCAAAGTCACCATGCTCAACCTACTCAAATTCAAAGAACAAGCAGATTACAGCTAATACTATTTCCGTTTACTTTATTAATAAAGTAAACGCGATCTTGGAGTTC
>CAYGTA010000016.1:0-23369 GCA_964352605.1 uncultured bacterium
CGGCAAGGTCGGAATTATAAAGCAGTGCGACATTTATAATTCAGCTTAGTATAAGAGAGTTGCAAGAAGGGGTAGTAGCGGATCGCCACAATAGAAATATCATAAGAAAAGGGATGGACTTCGTTTAAGAAGTCCATCCCTTTTTGAGTTAGTTTGATATCTGCGTTAAGGTAGACGACCTAGCGCTTCTCTCGCTGACGCATAATCAGCATTAAGCTCGAGTGCGCGCTCGTAGGCTTCTCTGGCTCTTTGTAAATCACCCGAGGTATTACGGTTTTCATAAGCTTGACCTAAGTAGAAAAAAGCATCTGCACTCACTGGTGGTAACAATGCGCCTTGCTGAGCTCTTTGAACAGCCTCATCATAACGCCCCTGCTGTATGTAAGCTCTAGCTAAATAAGTATAAAGTGGAGGCAAATTAAGGGCACCCGGAATATCTAAAGCCGTCTCTAAGTAGCCAATTGAAACAGATACATCCCCACATTCAAAGAGGGTGATGCCTAAGTTTGAAAGTGCATCAAGAGAACTTGTATTTAGGTTTACAGCTTGAGTTAACTCATACTTAGCTTGGTCACAATTGCCTAATTTATAGTAGATATTGCCAACATTATTATGTGCTGAAGCACTTAGAGGATTGAGCATGACGGAACGTCTAAAAGACTGTAGGGCCTGCTGAAGATCATCTAAGTCACGATAAGTTTTACCTAAATTGACATGCATAACAGATTTAGCGCGATCATTTAAACCCGAGGTATCTGCAAGAACGACAGCCCGCTCGAGTGCTTCTTTGGCTGCGTTAAGATCATTAAGAATGAACAAGACAACCCCTTTGCTGTTTAGAACTTCAGCATTGTTGGGGTCAAGCGCCTCTGCGTCTTGTAAGACACTTAGCGCATCTTGCAGGCGAGTTGGGTAACCGTTTGGGTCACTGCTGTATTGCCTTTGGTAGGCAAGTGCCAGTTCGACATGTGCAGAGACATTATTGGGTTCTTGGCTAAGCACTTTTTGAAATTCGTCAATGCTCGCGATCCAGGCCTCTTGGCAGCTTAAGGAACGTCCTTTGCCTAACAGGGCTGCGGTGTTACCTGGTTCTTGCTTTAACGCTTCCTGAAAGACGGATTGTGCAAAACTACAGTTACCTCTAGCGAGATAAGCTTCACCATCTTGAACATAATCTTCTGTGCTTCTATCTTGCGCGAAAGTAAAGCCAAGCATTGCTATAAAGCAAACGAATACTAAAACTCTTTGAGTCACCCGTGCCTCCCAATTCGGAACTGAACAGGTCATTTTAACAGCTTGCGGGTCTTTTGTGTAAAGGTGGTCTCGAATATGCATAATTGTTTCCTATCATGCCTAAAAATCGTGAGAAGCAAGTGTGTCTTTCTCTCCTGAAACTCATCGACTGCTTAGAAATGGTTTATTTTGAAGGGCGGTTACTACACCAAATGGCTTTTTGCGGGCGCAAAACTTGCTCGGTACTGAAACTTTTCGGCGTAGCCTACACCAGACTCGCGTCCTAGCAAGGCACGCCCCTCTTTGTAGGTTTCTGGAGTATGCTTCCAGCCATAAAAGCTTTGGTAATAAGTAAAGAGTTCAACGCTCGTGTCTATCTGCTCACTAATATCTACATGAACAACAGGTCTTGAAAAGGCAGCTGAATTATATTGATAGAAATGTACAGGTTTACGATGCGCCTCAAAAACTTCGTCACTATCTTCATTAATGATTTTTGGAATGCGTGCCAAGGTAATCGCATCAAACGCAATTTTTGCACACTTCCTGTGATCAGGATGCGGATGATCATCTGACCAGGTGATAACTGCATCAGGTTTAAACTTAGCATAAAGCCGCGCTAGCGCTAAGCCTTCCTCACGCGAACCCGTCATACGCGAGTCACCCATATCAAAAAAATGATAGGACGCTCCAATTTTTTCAGCCACAAAAGCACCATGATCTTGTCGAATAGCCTTAACTTCTGGCGCACTATGCTCAACAAACTGACTAGCCATTTCGCCAAACGTAGTCCATACAAGCATCACTTCATCACCACGCTCAGCATGCTTTTTCAAACTACCGACACAACCTAATTCATCATCTGGATGGGCAAACACAGACATTATACGCATGGAACGTAGTTTAACCAAGACTCAGCGAGCGCTAGGTATTATCAACACACTACCACCTAAAACTAACCCCAAAACTAATACTTTGAGCGGCATTTGAAACATCTGCCCCAAGCTCGAGTCTTATAAGCGGCGTAATGGCATAGGCTAAATTTAGACCTAACTCTGGAATGGTTGAGCCTTGTGCATCGTTAAGTATTTTAAGGCGCCCAACAAGACCAAGCTCTAAAGGAGCAAGTTCGTAACGCAAATTAAACTCGTTGCTAAGAACAATACTTGGGTCATTGGTTAAATTGCTAATTTCGAAACTAGCAAAGAGTTCATCACTCAAGTATCCCCCTACAAGCAGTGCAACTCCAAAATTAGCATCGGTTTCTGTGAATAAACTACTTAGTGGCGTGGTTCTGATTTCTAGAACATCAACCCCTAAAGCTTCAGCTAATTGCTTTTGTAATTCAGCTAAAATAAAGGTATCAACTAAGGTGTCAATAGCGCCACTACCAACAGACTCAGCGACACTACCCTCACCTGTTAATTCAGCAACCGTCTCAATACGGCCTAAAGTTAAGATACTGTAAAGCTCATTTTCGCTTAAGGTTCTGATACTGCCATTATCATCAATAAGAGCGTCACTACTTAGGCTGGGTTGTAAATCAATATTAAAAGCTCGAGCTTCATTTGGGGTAGGAATAATTTCTCCTGTAAAGTTAAGGTAAACATTAAAATCACCCCCTGTTGATGGTTCAATAAAGCTGATTTGTGAACCTCGCGTTACGCTTGCTTTTGTGAAACTACTAAAAGCATTAATAGCCAGGCTAGGGTAAATACCGCGTGATGGCTGAAAGTCTGCAAATGCCTGACTTAAAGTAAAATTTCGGCCAGCAAAGCGAAAAGAACCTCGAATACTTTGAGCTCGACCTTCGAGCGTCGGCTGAGCAGCTGTTCCACGCAAAATGGTATCAATAGAGAGTTCAGCACTACCCACATTGGCAGTAAATAATACCTCTCGAGGAGCCCGAATGCTAACGTCATTAAAGTCAATAAGTGAAAGCACTCGTGGGCGTGGACGAACCGAACGCGTTCGTGCTTGCCGTTGACTACTACTCAGACTTGCCTGTTTGGTAAACACATCTCCTGTTATGACAAAGCGTCTATTTAGGTAAGCAATATTAAGATCAACATCGCTTTGACTTGAAATAAGGAAGTACTGCGGAGCAATAAGATTAAGATTTTGCCCATTAAAGTCGAGATCTAAAGGCCGTAAGGCACCTTTAAGCGTGTAGGGATTAGCTAAAATCCCAGTGCTATCTAAGACCCACCCTGAAGCTTCCTGATAAGTAATCGCTGCTTGAATTTGCTCAACCGAACCAAGTGTTGGAACATTAGCATCACCGTTGGCAGAAAAACTAAGATCAGAGGCAAAATTAGGCAAAAAACTAATACGCCCTTCACCCAAAAGCTCGAGTCTACCTGTTAGGGGTGCTACGCCATTTAGAATACTTTGTGCACTAAAGGTTTCGTCTTCAAGGTTGGCAAATACGTTGTTTAGTCTGTATTGACTTCCGCTTAAGCTAATGTCAATTTCAGAGCTACTTAAGCGAATGGTTGGCTTGCCTAAACTACCTGTGGCTTCAAGGTTTAGGCTACCAAAGGCTTGGGGCTCAAAGGTACTGAGTTGTGGTATTAGGCTAAGTATAGGGCTAAAGTCAGCATTTAAGGCCGTGAAGTTTAATTGCAATTCGTTAGTAGCTATAACACCACCCGCTTGCCATGTACCTGTCCCTGAAAAATTTGTTGGGTTTAAAACAAAACGTTTGTCAGCGTAACTAAAACTTGTACTGCCAACGGTTGTTACATCGTTTTGTTTTAAAGTAAAGAACTCACTTGCAAACCGAATATCACTACTTGCAATATCTCGGTAGGGAAGTTTAAATCTAAGAACACCCGTTAGGCTTGCGTCTACATTTGTTTTGCCAAAGATTGCTTCTGCGGGAGCTTCTGCCGGAAAGCTCTCAACTAAGAAGAGCCCTTCAACGGAACTTAAATTAGCACTGCCTGTTAAGCGACTTCTTCCTAAGTTAGCACTTAGCTCAATAGCATCTAAAGATCCATTTAAGGTTAAATCTAAGGGCAGTTGATTGTCTTCAATGGCAAGATCGGGACTAACAAACTGAGCAATAAGCCTATTTTGCCTAAGTTGTAACGTTCCACTTAAGCCGCCTTTTAAGTTAGGTGCATTTTGGGCAAGCCAAGGAATAGACTGAAGCGGCAAAACGCCTAAACGTCCACTAATCCTTTGATTACTGCGCCCTAGCGGAGCTAAAAATGTTGGCAATATAGCCAAGCCATAATCAGCAGTAATGCTCAAAGACGCTTCCCCAAGCGCAGCAAAACCACTCAAAACAATGGCTTCAGGGGAAACACTGGCATCTAAATTAATTCGTGCTTGCGTAGCAGCAAGGTTGAAACTAAGATTTTCGCTTCCAATTCGACCGCTAAAGCCTTCATCTCTTATAAACTTGAGATCAGCTCTAAACGCCTCAGAACCATCTCTTAAGTCGATATCAATTAAAGCATCGTTAAAAGCTAACGTTGAGCTAAGCTTAAACTGTTCGGAAGCGCTGCTAAGACTTAAATTACTATCCTCTAAACTAAACTTAAAAGATTCATTCGTTAGGGTCTCTAATAACGGAAATTGAGAAAGCCAAGGAAAACTGTTAAAGTCTTGAAAATCTAAGTCCAAATTTGCCTGCCACGCATTTTGTCTCGAAAGCTCACCCGCAACCCTAAACGTTGTGAAAGGTGTTACTAAAGTAAAGTCATTAAAAGAAGTTTGAAACTCAGGTTGAAACCTTAAATCGATAGAGCCTAGAGCAGAGTCCAAGCTAGACAAGCGTAGCCCTGAACGTAAATCTTGCAAGCTAACAAGATTTCTATTTTGCTCAAAAAGCTGTATAGAAGAAGCGGGCATTCGCAAAGGATTAAGCGCTAAAGACAACGCCAAATCCTCATTATTTTGTACTAAGGCACGAAGCTCGAGCCAGTCTGCCGTGCCTGAGTCCAAGCTAACAGAGCCAGCCTTTGTGACGATTTTGACAGAACCAGATGAATTTACTAAACCATTTCGAAGCCCTAACTGTAGGCTGCTACTATCGCTTTGAGATTGAAGATTCAAAGTTATGCCATCTGAAATAGTTGCTGAAAGTAAAAGAGGATCATTTAGCCATGCCGCGCCGAAACTTTGCTCAAGGCTAAGCATGCCCAGTTCAGCTGATAAGCTACCTGCTAAACTCAAATTGTTATAGCTCAGCAAAGTATCTGCGCTAAGCATAGGAGTCAAAAGGTCACCAAAAAAGCCACCTTGGGCAGACAAAGTGGCACCAAAAAGCTCGAGTTCTTTTAAGCTGAAACTACCCTGCCACGCTTCGTCTGGGCTAACGCTTGCAAATATGTTTACTGTGCCGTTTAGAAAGCTATCTTCACTACTAAAGCTTAAACGTCTATCTAGGTAGCTGGCGCTTAGTCTTAAACTATCTTCTTCACTAAAACTGGTCGAAATGTCAGCTATAACGTACCCTTGTGTGCGGTTTCCTTCGCCTGTAAGCCCGAGTTTAAACTGTTCTGTAAGGCTGGTGTTTAGAGCTTTAAGTGACCAACGCAGGCTTTGCGAGAGGGCTACTGTAGCAAGAAGGTTCTCACCATTTATTTGCAATTCGGCTGATTGCCAAGAGGGTATTAAAAGACTGACATCACCCAAGTGACTATTAATAAAACCTAAATTTGAAATGCTACCCGTGAGAGCTGTCTCTAAATTTCTAAGCTTTGCTTCGGCAATTAGTTCACCTGAAAGTCGCTCATCTAGGCTACTCAGCAAGCCATCAATACTCAGCTTGCGCGAGCTAAGATTCAGGCCTAAAGACCAACCCTCTAAACTACCTAAACCATCAAAAGCCAATACAGCGTCATCATTTGACTCACTGGCTTTAAGTCTAAAGTCACCATAAGATAAATCGCCTTGAGCTAGCGCTTTTTCGTCATTAAACAAAATATCAAGCTGAGATTTAAAGCCAGCCAAAGCCAAACTAGACGTTAAAGTGTAGCGGTTTCTAGCAGGTTCTAATACGGCTAGAAGGGCACCAGAAGCACCACCCTCACCTTTTAAACTAAGACTTATATCAGGTTCAAAAAGCGCACCCGTAACAATGCCCTCACCACTTAAGCTAGCAGTACCACCTTCGCCATTAGCTACGAAACCAAGCTGAAGAAACTCTAATGCTGCACTAATTTGTGGGGTGCTGTTAGCTTCAGTTGAGCTCAGTTGAACTTCAGCATTAATCGTTCCACTCGAGTTTGGAACAAAATCTGCAATATGGATATTACTGTTGAAACGGCCCTGCCAATCTTGAGAAAAAGCTGCTGTACCCGTTAAGCTCGAATTTTTGCTGAGCAGATTAAATTGAGGTGCTGTTAAGCTAATAGGCTCACCCCATGTTTGTAGGGCGTTAAGCTGACTGCTTAAACGCAAATCATCTAAGCCAAGAAGATTACTTAAATCTAGGTGAGTGCTTACAAGATTCGCTTGCCAAGCATCTGCAGTTGCGGTGGCATATATGCCCAGCGTTTCAGAATTTAGAGATAAAGTAGCACCCTGCAAACTAGCGTTTATCTCGCCTGAACTGTCAAAAGCACCTGTCAAAACGGCAGGGCCAGTTAAAGCAGGCTTCAATAGTTCACCGCTAAGCTCGAGTTCGCTTTGTATATTTAGCCCTTCAGATAAATCAAGTAAATCTGTGGATGGTATTAGCGATGCTACATCTGCTGTTAACGCTATAGAACCTGACAATGCTTCGCTAAAAGCTGCGGGCAAAAAAGCGTTTACCGATGCTTCAATGCTATTTAAAGCAGTGACCTCGCCTGAAACTTGCAGACTGCTATTACCGTAAAGCTCGAGCTGACTTGACCAGTTGCTTTGTTCAGCACTAAGGCTTGCTCTGCCTGAGTAACCGTTTTCTGCGGACCATGCCAAATCACTTGTTAACGCCATGGTTAAGTCTTGTGACCAAGCAGCGTTACCAATTAAAGAAGCCCCAAAAACTGTGAAGTCTTGCCGTAAAACTCCTTGAAGCTCGAGTTGTTCATAGAGAGCGCTGACTAAAACTTGTTGATCTTCTCGCGCTAGCGTTAAATTGACTAGGTAATCTGAAGCTTGCGCTTGACCTTGTAGCTTTGTGTCTGGCCAAAGGCTACCTGAAGCATTAAGGGATATAGGAATATTTGACAAGATTGAATCAATAGTTAAGTTCTGGAGTTCAAGATTGCCGGCCACAAAGCTTAAGGCTCCTTCAACTGTCATGGGGGGTTGCACAAAAATGGCTTCTGGCTTGGTTACAAAAAGAGCAATCTTTCCTGTAGAGCGGTCATAGTCAGCGTTAAGTTGCGCTTCAGCAAGCTTCAGCTTGAGGCTGCCAAGACCTTCTTGAGGATAATTTAGTTGCAAGCTGGCCGTTTGGTTAGCAATATCACCCGACAGGTCTAAATTAAAGCCATCGTGCCTAACTAAGCTGCCAGCAAATGCACCTGCATAATCTGAATAACTTGAACTACCCTCAATGGCAAAACGCTGCAAATCACTCGAGTTTATTTGTGCCGTGATTTGCTCTAGCGCTATATCAAGGTTTAAAGTACTTTGCTGGTATGAGCCTGTGGCTTCTAGAGTTAAGCCAGATGCACTGCCTGTAAATTGCAAGTCAGTGACTAAACCTTGTGAGCTTGAATAGCTTACAGGGCCAGATATAAGCCCCTGAATAGGTAGATTTAAGATTGAGGTTAGCGGTAAGACACTAAAAGAATCTAGTACCGTCCGAATCTCTAAGTTTTGATTCGTAAAGGCTAAATCAATGGCTAAAGACTGATTATCAAGATTAGCTAAGGCGTTGAGACTTAAGTCTAAGGCGTTACCTGAAGCTGGCCCTGATACGGTCAAAGGAAAACTGTCATAAATTGCGTTAGCGTTGAGTTGTGTTTGCCAATTGAAATCACGCTTTAGTTGCCCAGTTAGGTTTAAATTAGCCTCAGTAATCAAAGCATTATCAATACCATTGACCGATAGATATTTTAAAAAAGGCATTAAGGATAGAGACAGATTTGTATCCAGTTGGCTACTGGAAATCGTCAAAGGACCATTAATAATTGCACCATTTACATCAGCCGTTAATATAGGCGTGGCTAAAGCTCCGCTAAGACTACCGGAAAGCAGATGAGGCTCATCTTCAACCAAAAAGGATAGGTTTAGATCACCAGAGAGAAGACCACTACTTAGCTTTGCTGTTAGGCTATCGCTTGTAATGCTAAGTAAAGAAGCCGCTTGGAAATTACTACTCAACTGAAAACGCTGCGGCTCTAAGCTTAAAGCAGGTTCTGCTAAAGTCAGCATATTGGTATCTAAAACAGCATTAAAAGACGGGGCTGAAAAACTACCGGCAAGTTGACCTTGCAGCTCTGCATAAGAAAAAATATCGCTCACAACTGCCACATCTAAAACGGGCAGTAAGGAGCCAGAAAAGCTAGCTGAAAGCTGCTCAAAAGCAAGCTGACCTGTCGTGCTAAGCGAATCCCCCAAAGCCACAAGGTTAGCATTAAGCTCGAGTGTTTCTTGAGCACTAGCCTGCAAGGAACCCAGCCACTGTGACCTGGGGCTATACTCGAGTGAGCCTTCTAAACTTAAGTCATAAAGATTGTTTTCTAAGAAAGGGTCGGGTTTGAATTGCTGTGCTTGTAGGCTTAGGCTGCCATTTGCGTAGTTTAGCGTTAGGCTATCTGAATCAATGCTGGCACTTATATTAGTACCTTGCCCATTAACAGTGATGTTGAGTGGCTCGGCAGCATTGCTTTGCCAGATGGCATTGGCAGTGTAGGTTTGCTTAAGCAGGTTAAAGTTAGCCTTTAAATCAATTAGACCTGCTAAAGCAACAGGTAGAGGTACAAGTGCTGATACATCTGAAGCTGGCAGACTGCCCGATAAATTGAGCGCATCTAAAGAACCTGTTAGGGCTAAAGCTTGGCTTTGCTCTGCCAAAGTCAGCGTCAAGGCCGCGCTTAAGTTACCCAAAGGTGTCGCAGAAGATGCATCAAACGTACCCAAAAGACTAAAGCTGTTTTCAGCTTTGAAGGCGGTTTCATTTAGCTGAGCGTTTACACGCCAACCATCTTGTGTCAAAGAAGCAAGCGCCGTAGAGTTGTCTAGCTCGAGTGTCAATGTTTGACTATTAAGTGAGCCTTGCGCTTGCCAAGCTTGCTCAGCTAAAACCCAACCTGATTGACTTAATCTAGGAGTTTCGCCTTGCCCTGAAAGCAAAATATCGTTGTTTGTTTGCTGAACTAAAAGATTGCCATAAGGAAAGCTTGCTGCAAGATTCAGTTCAGGGTAGAGCGCACCAGAGATGCTGCTGTTTAGGCCCAAGGGCGAAGCAGTAGCTGTTGTAGTGACTGAAAAATTATCAAAGTTAAGTAGTATATCAACAGGAATGGATTGCACATTACCAAGAATTGTCATTGTTCCTTTAGCGCCACTAAGGCCAAGATTTAAAGCAGGCTCAGCAACAGCGGTAGTACTTATGCCATAGCGAGCTGCAAGATCTGCAAGCTCAAGGCTACCCGAAACCGTTGCCGCAGGCTGACCTAAGCTGCCAGATATCGTGACAAGCAAGCTATTGTCAAGAGTTAGATTGGTGTTAAGAGACTCGAGTGAGGCGTTACCCGTAAGGCTCAAAGGTAAATCAAGCATGCTCCCTGAGCCACTAATGACAGTTGACTCTGAATTATAACTTGCGATTAGGGAACCAAAATTAGTGACAACGTTGGCATCATAAAGAGAACCTGAATTCTTAAGGTCAAGCGAAGCAAGAGGATGATCTATTGTGACATCCAGAACTAAAGAATCTACAGCTTCAGCTAAAGAAAGATTTGATGATCCAGAGAGTACCAAGCGTTCATTCTGAATAGAAAAAGGCGTCTCATTAAAGTTAAGTTCCAGATTATTGGCATTAAGCTGAGCTGTTAAGCCTTGACTACTCTCAAATGAAGCTGAGAGCGTCTCGCTGAAGCTAAGGTCAAGCGGACCTGAAAGCTCCTCAACGCTTACAGCAGCTGAATTAAGATTAGTTAAAGTAAGCAAACCTGATTGGCTAAACACACCCTCACCCCAGTTAAAGTCAGCATTTGTCAACTGTAATTCGCTATTCACTAAGCCAGACACCTCTACAGGCTCGAGTGTGTAACTCAGGTTTGCAGCTTGGTTTTGAAAATCTACTGTGCCAGCCGCAGTCAAAGGGCCAAGTGTTGCGCTAAGGTCAGTTAGTTGCTGAAAGCTCTTAAGGTTGGCTGAGGCTGTGCCAGAAAAATTATTATTTAAGTTTAAATTAAGGTTTCTAAAAGAAATACTTTCTGGGGCAGCTAGATTTACATTTAAGGCTAGGTCGCTGAGTGCCCCAATTGCGTTAAGAGAGCCAGAAACTTGCTCAGTGATTTGAGGAATCACAATATTTCTAAAGTCAGCCTTTCCTGAAAGCGTTTGACCATCCAGTTGAAACTGCCCTAAAAGACCCTCCTCAAGAGAATCGGACGCTGCAACATCAAAGAACCAAATACCATCTTCAAGGCGTGTTGAAAGCATAGCGTTAATGTCTCGGTTTAACTGACTTAAAGTGCTTTCAAGGCTGCCCAAAGCACTCAATTTGCCTTCTTTGCGTTCAAGTTGAAAGTCTAAATTACTCAGACTATTTGCAAAAAACTCGAGTTGCTCACCCTGTGCTTCAAGCAAAAAGCCTTGCTCTTGGGGCTTAAAAGAAGCGCTTATAGGCTGTTCATTTAGAGTTGTAGAGGCATCTAAACTAAACGTTCTGTTTTCTACTAAGCTAAAATCAGTGCTTAGATTTTTGAAATCTAAGCCCCTTAACAAGGCTGACCCAGAACTATTGCCCGTTAAATTCACGCGTCGCCAGCCCGTCGCTTGCAGAGTCACTTCAGATGCTCCTTTTATACCAAGCTGACTACTTAGAGGTGGCAACCAATTTTGGCTTAACCAAGCCAAAGTATTTGATATATCAACATCACCGCTGGCATCAGCTGTCCAGCTTCTATTAGGAATATCTACTTTCCCAAGCACATTAGCTAAACCACCAAGGGTTTCGCCTACAAAAGATGCCGTTACAATGCCTTTTTGGTACTTAGCTGAGCCAGAAATATTGTTTGCATTTTCTTTAAAAAAAGTGAGGGCACCCTCCGAAACAAGGGCATCAACCACCAAACCCTGATCATCAAGGCGAACCGTTCCAGAAGCACTGCCGCCATCAATGCCTTTCCACCAACGCCTAGCAATGCTGACATCTGCCTGACTGACATCTAAATTAAAACGAAACGGATCTAAACTAAAAACACCACTACTCCGCAAAGCACCTTCACTTGTACTCAAAGATGCATCTAGAAAAAATGCCTCACCCCGTGGTTGCAGCTTCACTTCATCCAAACTCAAATCAGGCAATGTGTATGGTAAATCCAAAAGCTCGAGCTGGGCATTACTAAGCCTAAGTTCTTTAACTTGAACTCTAATAGCTGAAGGAGAAGCAGCTGGCGTGCGATTATCAAGTAAAGGCTTAAGCTCGAGTGTGCCTCTTAAACCATCTAAAGCTATATTTAAGGGCAGTTGACGTCTGACTAAAAGAAGGGGGTTATAACTGAGTTCTAAATCTGAAAGTTTTAGATCTACATTGTCACTAGTTAGTGTGATGCCTTCGAGTTTAAGCTGAGTCCAAAAGTTACCAGAGGCTTTGCTGTAGTCTAGTGTGAAGCCTTGATTTTGAGCTGTTTGAGTTACTTGCGCTAAGATATAGCTTTTTAGCATTGGGAATCTAGGCGCAATATAAACAAGCACCACACAGATAACCACTAGGCTAAAAACCAAAAGACGTTTTTTCATGAACTTTGCTAACAAACCCATTTCTTAGCTACGTACTTTATGCAAGCTAAAAGGCAAATGAATGCCTTAAACATAGTACCAGTCTAAAACTATGGATAACGTGATAATCATTAAGGTTAATTCTCACTTGTCTTAAAAGTCACATAATACTTCAAGACGACAAATAAGGTTTAAGATAATACTGAGATTATGAGACTAAACTTATGAATAAACACATGAATGTTATCATTTCAGGCGATGTTCAAGGGGTTGGCTACCGCACTTTTGTGCAACGCCGCGCCTTAGATGCAGGCTTTACAGGTTACGCTGAAAACTTAAGTGACGGCAGGGTAGAAGTGGTACTTGAAGGCCATGAAGACGACCTTAAACACTTTCTCATCATGCTAAAACGAGGCCCTGCCCATGCTAATGTAGAAAACCTTGAGGTCACATGGGGAGAAGTGAGCAATCTTGAAACCTTCTACATCTATTAAACCCCTAAGTCTAAAAGATATAAGCAACGTCCCCGGCGTTTTAGGGCAAATAGCTCAAGAACGCATAACTGACTATCAAGCCAGTGAACTCAGTAAAATAAATTTAAGCATCACAAGACCAAGTTTCGCTCAAGCCCTAAAACAAGACGGCCTGAGCATCATTGCCGAAATAAAACGCTCGAGTCCTTCGCAAGGTGCCATTGCAGAACTAGACCCAATTGCAGCAGCCCAAGACTACGCTGCTGGAGGCGCGTCTGCTTTAAGTATTTTGACCGAAGAAAGACAGTTTGGTGGCAAGCTCGAGTATATTTCTCAGGTTGCTGAGGTGGTTAATTTACCCATCTTGCGTAAGGATTTCACGGTGCATCCGCAGCAAATCATTGAGGCGAAAAATGTTGGTGCAAGTGCCGTGCTTTTAATAGTGGCTATCTTAGGTGCCAAGACCGCTGAGTATTTAGCTTTTGCACAAGATTTAGGGTTAGATGTGCTTGTTGAAGTGCATGACGAAGCAGAACTCGAGCTTGCACTAAAGGCGGGTACTAATATTTTGGGTGTTAACAACCGGAATTTAAAGAATTTAAAGATTGATTTAGCTAACGCCCCGAAGCTTATAGACTTAGCGAAGCAAGCAGGCTTTGAGGGTATTTTAGTGGCAGAATCTGGCTATAAGTCATCCAGCGAATTATCTGAAGTTAAACAGTTTGCAGATGCGGTGCTTATAGGTACGAGCATCGCGGGTAGCGGCAATTTAAAAGAAGCAGTGAGGAACTTAAAAGCATGTCTTTAAGTAAAAAAAGTGTATTGGTGACAGGTGCAAGTAGTGGTATTGGTATGGCCGCAGCAAGAGCCTTAGCAGCACAAGGTGCAGATTTGCATTTACAAGGCCGAAATGAAGAAGTTCTACTCGAGTTAAAACAAGAATTAGAAAAAATGGATGTGACAGTAAATATTCATGTGCTTGATTTACGAAATGATGATGAACTCAAAGCTGTGGTTGATGGTATTGCTAAGCTTGATGTTGTCATTCATAATGCGGGGGTTGTAAAGCTGGCATCTGTTGAGGACGCAACCATAGAAGACTTTGACTGGCAATATCAAGTAAATGTTAGGGCGCCTTATTTACTCACGCAATTGCTACTCGCAAAGCTAAAAATTAGCCAAGGTCAAATTATTTTTATTAACTCCGGTGCAGGGCTGAATGCCAATGCTTTTTTTAGTCAATATGCTGCTTCGAAACATGCTCTTAAAGCAATTGCAGATAGTTTTAGGGCAGAATTTAAAGAAGCTGGTATTCGTGTGATTAGTATTTATCCTAGTCGTACCGCAACGCCCATGCAAGTTGCCGTTCGAGAAATGGAACAAGCACCTTATCAAGCAGATAGCTACATTCAACCTGAAGATATTGCGCAACAAATTGTTGCTAGCTTGATGATGGCGAGGACAGCGGTTACCTCGGATGTAACTATAGGTATGAGTTAAAGCTTTGAGCTAAAGTTTTTTCTAGTGCTTTGCGTGCCAATGAAATTTGACTAAGACCCTAAATTCCCATAGCGTGTCTATAACGGGTAATGGGTTTAAATGTGGGTTAAAAGCTCGGTTTTTTAAATCTTTCTTTGTTTGAACTGTGTTTCTATGCACTATTCGCTGAAGAATAAGCATTAAACTTCGCAGCAAATGGCTTATTATTTGTTAGACTATAAAGCGATGAGGGTTTTGCTAACTTATGCAGCCTGACGGACGAAACGCACAGCAGTCCCGAGGACTAAGAATTGCTGACTTGCTGAAAAGTATGGTGAAGCAGCATGCGTCTGATTTGCACTTGCAAGCAGGAGCGCCTCCGTTCATGCGTATAGACGGTAGTTTGGTGCCCTTTCCTAACTCACCCGTACTTACCCCACTGCAAACAGAACAAATAGCTATGGCCATGATGAGTGAAGCTCAGCGTGAACTCTTTATGAATCGTCATGAGCTTGATTTTGGCTTTACCATTCCAGATGTTGCAAGGTTTCGTTGTAATGTTTTTAGGCAACGAGGCTCTATTGGAATTGTCATGCGCGTCATTCAAGATACCGTAGCGAGTTTCGAAACGCTCGGCTTACCTGTCGACTTGTTAAAAACATTCTCTGCCCAAGCTCGTGGCTTGGTTTTGGTGACAGGACCAACAGGGTCAGGCAAGTCAACCTCCTTAGCGGCTATTGTTGATTACATAAACCGGAAGTACCCTAAAAATATTATTACGATTGAAGACCCCATAGAAATTTTGCATAAGAACCAGCGTAGTTTGGTGATTCAAAGAGAAGTCGGGCAAGACACCTCTGACTTTTTAACGGCTCTTAAATATGCTATGCGTCAAGACCCTGATGTAATAATGATTGGTGAAATGCGTGACCGTGAAACGGTTGAGGCGGCCCTCATGGCAGCTCAAACAGGTCACTTGGTATTAAGTACTTTACACACCTTAGACTCTATTCGCACAGTCAACCGAGTTATAGATTTTTTCCCACCTCATGAACGGGAGCAAATAAGGCTTGTTTTTGCTGAATCTTTGTTAGGTATAGTCTGTCAACGACTCATGCCTCGCTCAACCGGTCCGGGTAGGGTTTTGGCTTTTGAGGTTCTGGTTAATACACCCCTAATTAGAGACTACATTAAAGATGAAGATAAAACTTACCAAATAAAAGATGCCCTCATGGAAGATAATCTTCGTGGTATGCAAACCTTTGATCAGCATCTGGTTGATCTTTATCTAGATGGACAAATATCCCTAGAAGATGCCCTTGTGTCAGCAACCAGTTCGCATGAACTTAAAGTGATGCTGACTCAACGACAAGGTAGCAAAAATAGCAAAAAAGATACCAGACGCACCCAAAAAATTAGTTAAAATCGAATGACATTTGGCCGCCAATTTACCACTGAACTAACCTCACCCTGAAGGTCATAAGCAGTAGCGCTCGTAATTTTGACATTTACAATATCGCCAATTTTAATGGTGCCATCAGACTGAGCAACTACGCTTCCATCAATACCCGGCGCATCACTCTTGCTACGTCCCACAAGCTCACCAGGAACGTCACCATAGTTATCAATAATAACTTCCAAGCTACTACCAACCTTGGCTTGCTGCTTCTTAAGACTAATACTCTGCTGAAGCTCCATCAACCTAGCGTGACGCTCGAGTTTCAATTCTTCAGAAACATGACCTTCAAAAGCGTTTGCAGTAGCACCGGGCACTTCACTATAGGTAAACGCACCGACACGCTCGAGTTGCGCTTCTTCTAGAAAGGTCAAGAGTTCGCTGAAGTCTTCTTCGGTTTCACCCGGAAAGCCAACAATAAAGGTTGAACGTATGGCAAGCTCTGGGCATATGCTGCGCCATTCTTTAATAGTTTTTAAGTGACTTTCTGCGCCACCCGGTCTGCGCATCGCTCTTAAGATTTTGGGGCTGGCATGTTGCAAAGGCATATCTAAATAAGGAAGAAGCTTGCCTTCTGCCATTAAAGGAATGAGGTCACGCACATGAGGGTAAGGGTAAACATAATGCAATCTGACCCAAGCTCCCATATCGGCTAGCTCTGTAACTAAGGGAACAAGATGGGCTTTGACGTTGCGATCTTGAAAGTCCGTTTCACGGTAGCGAATGTCAACACCATAAGCACTACTATCCTGAGCAATTACGATGAGTTCTTTGGTACCGCTAGCTACCAAGCGGTATGCTTCATAAAGCACATCACTCGCATCTCTAGACACTTGCAGACCACGCATTTGGGGAATAATACAAAAACTGCATTTATGGTTACAGCCTTCTGCAATTTTCAAGTAACTATAGTGTTTTGGCGTGAGTTTCACACCAGTATCTGCCATGGGTATAAGGGAGGTAAAGGGGTTCGCATCAGGTGGAAGGTTTGCATGCACTGCCGTCATAACCCCTTCAACATCTGCATGTCCTGTAACAGCTAAAACTTTAGGATGCCGCTCTAAAATGGTTTCGGGCTTTTCACCAAGGCAACCCGTAACGATCACTTTGCCATTTTTATCTAAAGCTTCTCCAATTGCATCTAGAGACTCTTCAACCGCAGGGGTAATGAAGCCACAGGTATTAACGACAACAAGGTCAGCTTCTTCGTAAGAAGGAACAATGCCGTAACCTTCTGCGCGCAATTGGGTAAGAATACGCTCACTATCCACCAAAGCTTTCGGGCAACCTAAGCTAACAAAACCAACTTTTCCTGACATTAAAACCTCACAGTGAAACAAGCACATGACATCGCATTAGCAGCTAAATTACTATAGCTAAAAAAGCAATGACCGCAATAAGACAAAAAATAATGAACTTAGAGAGACTTAGCGAAATTCCTAAATTCAAAAAAGCAAATGCCTAGCAAAGCCAAGCAGAAGCTAATCAGTATAGCAAGCCAAAGAACAGCCTATGTAGTATTTGCATAGGAAACTCGAGTTGCCCCTTTATTTATCAATAAGTCTCGTATTTCTGCTGCTAAGTAAAAACTTCCTGCCACTACTACAACCTTGGGTTCATTCTCTAGAGCGCTTTGCAGAGCAGCTTCTGGGTCACCAAAGTAATCATAATTAGCAAGCTGGGTACTGTGACCCAAAACAGAAGAAAGATAATAGCTTCTAGCTTTAGCATTTAGCACCTTAAACGTTGCAGCAGCATCTTTGGAGCGTTTAGCCGCAAAAATAAGCTGATAAGGTTTAGCAAAACTAGATGATTCAATAAACTTAAGCAGAGCTTCAGCACTATGCGGATTATGAGCACCATCCACCAAAATCATATAACCCTTTAACTCAAAAAGCTCGAGTCTGGCAGGTAAGGCAGGGGCATGCAAGGCTTTTTCTTGCACAGCTTCAGATAGACCCAAATGACTAAGGGCAGCTTTTGCTAGCGTTTGGTTTTCTAAAAGATGATTGGCTTCATTTATTACAGTGCAGTTTGCATTTAGGCGTTTAGCTTTTTCTTTTATGATGGCCAACGGCTTAGCTTTTGCTGCGGTAATGACAGCTTTGCCACTTCGAATAGCGTAAGCCTTGTCCTCTGCAATGGCCTCTAAGCTGCTCCCTAAACTATTTTGATGATCAAGTGCAACATTTGTTATGACGGAGAGTTCAAAGCTTTTAATAAGCTGAGTAGCATCTAGTTTAGACCCAACACCCGCCTCAATGACCGCAATCTCAACTTTACAAGCTTCAAAATACTGCAAAGCCAGTGCTAAAGTCCACTCAAAAAAAGCAGGTTTCGGATTTAGCTTTAAAGGCTGAACCTTTTGAACAAACGAAGAGACAAAGCCTTGGTCAATAAACGCTTGGTTAACGGTAATGCGTTCAGCAAAATCACTAACATGCGGTGAGCTAAACCTACCCGTTTTAAAGCCAGCCTCCTTCAGACCCTCAGCAATCATATTAGCAACACTACCCTTACCATTGGTACCCACAACATAAATACAGCTAGCAGGGCTAGCAAGCTCGAGTGTGTCCATGAGTAGCTGCATTCGGTCTAATGAGCGGGGTGCGCCGGCTCGTGTTTGCTTGTAAAGCCAAGCTAAGGCTTGCTTATAAGAGGTAGAAGCTTGTGGCTGTGACATGGCTAGGATAGCTTGAAGTTTTAACGCGACTTAGCTTAAGTAGGACTCTTAGAAGGTGATTTAGAGTTTCTTTTAGGTCTACGCCTATTAGATCTATTCTTCTGAGATTTCGATGGTGGTTTACTTGTCTCAAAATGAACTTTTATAAGCTGAGCCTCTAAATTACGACCATCAAGCCGAACTGTCATGCTAACGATCGGCTGACTTTTTTCTTTACTAATATAAACATAATTAGTACCCGGAGAAACCTTGTAAACAAAACATTCATGTGGCCCCATGCTTGTCTCAACCTTAGTTTCTTGAATTCGTTCAACATAAACTGACTTACCTAAAAGCGGTATTTTTAAGTAAACATCATCAGGCCCCAATTGCCTTAAGTGATAAAGCAAGGACAAAGGATCAGAGTAGGGCAGATGCAAAGGAATTTCACTAAAATCTTGATTTGATTTAGAAGCCCTAACAATACCTTTATGATAGTCAAAGGTTACATTAAACTGGCGCTTACTGTTACCCTCTTGCGTTTCTTCATTATAAAAATAAGAGCTAAGGCGATGCTTATGCAATTTGCTTTTTTGAGTTACGGAAGCCCTTCCTAAACTACCTTGTAGCTGTAATTTGCTATCCAGAAAGACATTAACGCCTCTTTCGCTACTTGTCACCGTGAACGTGCCAACAGGCTTGCCCAAGTAACTCAATCGGTAAGTACAAACTTCATTCGCCATAATCAGAAGATTATCATAAGCCAAGAAAAGAAGAAGTCTAGCAGGATAATTCGCACGTTTTACAAACATGGCTACAGCTTTCCTGAACTCCAAAAACAATTTAGAGAAAATACCATTCGAGGTTTACCTAAACACTCGAGTTTTTCCTCCATCTTGCGAGTTTGGTCATGCAGACTGATGGTTAAACCGCTAGTATCTCAAGCAAAGAGTGAAGAGGCAAGCATCAAGATTCAGCTTATTCTCAGCAGTACTCATCTTAAAAACGTAATGATAGTAAATGATGTGCAGGTATGTTGCTTTAAAAAAAATACTAAGAATAGCTGCATTTGTAAGCTTGTTGAGCCTAATTGCTTGCCTGCCTATTCCACAAATACGTGCAGAACTCGAGCTTCCTGAACTTAGGTTTCTAATTGACCCTGCGGTGGTGCAGAGTTCTTATCATGTGCTTGACGGCTATGCTGAGCCTAATACGCCTGAGGAATTGAACAAATCACTTTATAAACGTTTTTTTGTTGATGAGACTAAGCCTGAAACCATTGTGGTGCTTATGCCTGGTATTTATGGTGGTGCGGGGAGCTTAGAGTTGATTGCGCGTGAGTTAGTTGCTAGTAATTCTAAGTTAGAAGTCTGGGCGGTTGATCGGCGAGCTAATTTGCTTGAAGATCGCAGCATTATGATTGAGAGTGTTAAGAGAAAAGACCCCTTTTTAGCTTTTGATTATTATGTAAAAAATGTTGGTACTGACTTGGGTTTTGCGCCCATTCCACCTAAAGAACTTAGTTTTATGGGCTTTTGGGGGTTAGAAGTTCACTTGAGAGATTTACATGAAGTGATTTTGTTGGCGGAACAGCAAGCAGAAACTATTATTTTGGGGGGTCATTCTTTAGGTGCAGCGATTAGTAGCTTTTATGCTGCGTTTGATTTTGGCTATGCGCTACCAGATCTTGGTTTTAAACACCTAGATGGTCTTTTTTTGATTGATGGTGTGTTGGGTCGAACGGGTGGTTTTGATAGAGCGCCTAATAGGTTTGGTTTAGGAGCTATAGAAATTTTACCGAGCTTAGAAAGCCTTCAGCAGGGCACTGCTAATCCCTACCTTACGGTTGGGCTTAACCCTGAGTTGTTTGCAAGACGAAATGTGCTTAATTTACTAGCTCATTTAGCACCCTCGGAGTTAGCTCCTGAAGGATTGTACGATTTTCCTTTAACTAACCTTGCGGCTTTTGGCTTAAGTGAAGATGATCAGTATGCACTGTCCACCGCGTTTAGTTCTTCTTGGGGAGATACTGTTAATGCTAAGTTTGCAGGTAACTTAACGGCCTTTATACTGGGTGGTATTAATGCACTGAGAAGTAAAAGTGTAGTTGGTCCAGTAGAAGGAGCTGAATTTGTTGATTGGAAACGTGGTGACCCAAGCATTGAACATACCGATATAGAGCTAGTAGCTGCGCTTATTGCTGATCAAGATACCGATAGTACAGAATGGTATTTTCCGATTAGATTTGCTTTAGATATTGGCTCAAATGACATAAGGTTAGAAGATGCACCAGGGTTTGTACCTAATAGATTGGTTACTACACCAACCCTTGCTGTTGGTGCAAGCAGAGGATTGGTTGACGAGATTAGTGATTACAGTGCCTATCAAAATGTCAGATTAGGGTCAGCTTTTTCAACCTATATTATTTCTGGCTTTACGCATTATGACATTGTGCAAAATGCATATAACCCAGCAGTTGAACTGTTTAACTTGTGGCTCGAACAACTTAATTAGTAGTGTTTAAATTGATTTTAGATTCCTGCTGATGGATTTCTTCATGTGAGTATACCTTAGTTTGCTTGTGCAGGTTTGGACTTGCTTTTTATTAGCTTTGTGCGTGTCATACTTAACTGTATTTATTTTTGCAAGCACTGCTTGCGTGGAGGTCTGAATGCCTGGTATTGCGATTATTGGGGCTCAGTGGGGTGATGAGGGTAAAGGAAAAGTTGTTGACGCGTTAGCGAGTCAGTCTGACTATGTTGTTCGTTACTCTGGGGGTGCTAACGCGGGTCATACAGTTGTTGTAGGTGATGAGGTTTTTAAAGTGCATCATTTACCTGTAGGGGTTCTTCATGATGGCCCTATATCGATTTTGGGTGGGGGTATGGTTATTGACCCTTGGACCTTTCGAGAAGAACTCGAGAATTTTAGAAAACGCCGTGACCCAGGAGATGTATTTATATCTCAAGAAGCTCATGTTGTTTTGCCGCATAACCGCAAAAATGATGAAGGTGGCGGTTTTGTAGGCACAACAGGTCGAGGTATTGGCCCAACCTATAGTGATAAAGCAAGGCGAGTTGGAATTCGTTTTGGTGACCTGAAAGAAGACAGTGTGCTGCGAGAGCGTCTTGGTCGGCTTATTGAAGCCAAGCCAAACTCAACTGCTGCGGTGAACTGGACATCTGTAGATAAAGCATTTGAAGCTTTAGCAGGCGTGCGTGACTATATTGTCCCTTTGGTAAAAGATACAGGGTCTCTTGTTCGCACTGCCCTTAAAGACAACAAAAAAGTATTGTTTGAAGGTGGGCAAGGAACCATGCTTGATTTGAGTTACGGCACCTATCCTTACTTGACCAGTTCACACCCAACCGTTGGCGGTATATTGACAGGCGCAGGGGTAAGCCATAAAGCCTTAACGGGGGTTTATGGCATAGTAAAAGCGTTTACCAGTCGTGTCGGTCACGGGCCTTTTATTACCGAAATCCATGAAGACAAAATGGCCCTGCGTTTAAGAGGAACTGGCTCTAACCAGTGGGATGAATATGGCACCACAACAGGTCGACCCCGCCGTGTAGGTTGGTTAGATTTGGTTCAAGTAAAATACGCCTGCGAAATAAATGGTTTTGATGGTTTGGTTATAACCAAACTTGATGTATTGTCTGACCTAGAAACCATAAATGTGTGCACAGAATATAAAGAAGGTGAACCTGTCTATAAAGCTATGAAGGGCTGGGGTTCGCTAAAAGGTATGACAAC
This sequence comes from uncultured bacterium, assembly GCA_964352605.1. Lineage (GTDB taxonomy): Bacteria > Deinococcota > Deinococci > Deinococcales > Trueperaceae > JAHEBB01. The sequence continues at coordinate 21,902 of CAYGTA010000016.1, forward strand.
CCGAAAAGATCTGCCTAAAGAAGTGATTAGTTACCTTGAACTCATAGAAGACTTTACAAAAACACCTGTTAGCATGTTCTCAACAGGACCAAAGCGAAGCGAAACCTTTGGTGAAGTTAGCTGGGCATAACAAATAGCACAAGTTTTATATGAAGCGTGGTTAGCAAGTCTTTGCTGACCACGCTCATTGCTTGACCTAAGCCAAACCGTTACACTTACCAAATGATTTTTCTAATTATTATCATTATTTTTCTTGGTCTTCTTAGCTACATAATGTGGCGCTTCTCAGAAGCAATTTTAAAACCCGAGCCTTACACCCTCATGCCTGAATTTAAAATAATTGATTACAAAGAAAACGAAGTTAGCTTGCCACAACCCCCAAACAAAAAACAATTTGCCAACACCAAAGCACAAGGTGAGTACCTACTCATGTGGCCAAACGGAATGGGTCGCCTTGGTGAAATAATAGAAGAAAACGAAGCAAGTCTAAAACGAAAACTCGAGCTTGTCGAAGGTGATTTTCCTAGTGCCAGTGAAGATGCTCGTATGGATTCTTTTGTGTTTAGGCGTAACCCTAAGACAGACCATAATATTGACTTTGAAGAATTTTTTTTAAATGGTCCAGTAGGTAAGCTGCAAAGCTGGTGGATAAAACAAGATGAAAGCAAAGCTGTTTTGTTGTTGCATGGTAGGCGTAGGGGGCAAATTATTGAAACCCAACGTGCGCTCCCCACTATTCACAGTTTAGGCTACTCCATTCTTGCCCTGTCTTACCGCAATCATAGTCAAAGTGATAGCAGTCCTGATGGGTTTTACCATTACGCTGAAACAGAATGGCAAGACGCCAAAGTAGGACTCGAGTTCTTAGCTGCTCAAGGTATCAAAGAAGTTGTTGTTTACGGTTTTTCTATGGGTGGTGCGGTGACTTTAGAGCTCCTCAAGCGTTGGCAAGGTAACGCTTTGGGTGAGGGTTTGCCAGTGATAAAAGCAATTATTCTAGATGCGCCTCTTATTGACCCTAGGTCAGTATTTCAGTTCGGAGCGAGCCGAATGGGCTTTCCACTGGCAGATGTTTTGACTAAGGGCTCGCTTTTATTGGCACACTGGCGCTCAGGAATAAACTGGGAGAAACTCGATCAACGAACCTTTGCTGCTCAAATAAAGCTACCTGTATTACTTTTTATGGGTACAGCAGATAGCACTATTCCTGTAAAAATTGTTGATGACTTTGCAGCTGCCGTACCAACGATTGACTATGTCAGGCTAAATGACGTGGAGCATGTTGAAGCATGGAATGTTGACCCGGCTGCGTACTCGCAGAAATTAATCGCGTTTTTGCAGAAACACTTTTTGCTCTCTACTGACCAATCGCTTTAGGAGTTTAAAAAAGCATTACCTTATTTCTTTGTAACCTAATACCAAGTCCGAAAAGGTACTTCATAAACTCTTACAGAGTTGATTACGTCCC